>JAFPDB010000023.1 GCA_017390085.1 Bacteroidales bacterium
GGCGATGTTGTGTTGGGAGGCTATGAGCGCGCCGAGCATCTCGCCCGCCACGAAAAGGTGGCGCACGTAGGCGCGGCTGTACGCTCTGTCGACAAAGGAGGTTCCGTCGGGGTCGAGGGGCGAGAAGTCTGTCTTCCACTTCTCGTTGCGGAGGTTGATAATGCCCTCGCTGGTGAAAATCATGCCGTTACGTCCGTTGCGTGTCGGCATGACGCAGTCGAACATATCGACGCCGAGGGCGATGTTCTCCAATATGTTGACGGGCGTGCCGACCCCCATCAGGTAGCGCGGGCGATCTTTGGGGAGTATGCTGTTGACCAGCTCTACCATCTCGTACATCGTCTCTGTGGGCTCGCCCACGGCCAGCCCCCCGATGGCGTTTCCCTCTCGGCCGAGCTCTGCCACCTCGTTGGCGGCGCGGGTGCGCAGCTCGCGGTGGGCCGCGCCTTGGACTATGGGGAAAAACGTCTGGCTATGGCCATAGAGCGGCTCGGTCTGGTCGAAACGCTTGATGCCTCGCCGCAACCATCGCATGGTCATGTCGAGCGACTTCTTGGCGTAGGCGAAGTCCGACTCTCCGGGCGGGCACTCGTCGAGGGCCATCATGATGTCGCTGCCTATGATTCGTTGGGTGTCGACGACGTTCTCGGGCGTGAAGAGGTGCTTGGAGCCGTCGATGTGCGACCGGAAGGTCACTCCCTCGTCGGAGAACTTGCGGTTCTGGCTGAGCGAGAAGACTTGGAATCCGCCGCTGTCGGTGAGGATGGGGCGCGTCCAGCCGTTGAACTTGTGGAGGCCTCCGGCGGCCTGAAGGACGTCGCGTCCTGGCCGTAGGTAGAGGTGGTAGGTGTTGCCGAGAATTATTTGGGCTTTGGCGTCGTCGGCCACGTCGCGGAAGTGTAGGCCTTTGACGGAGCCGACCGTGCCGACGGGCATGAAGATGGGGGTCAGAATCTCGCCGTGGTCCGTCGTTATCTTGCCGGCGCGTGCCGAAGTTTGCGGGTCGGTATGTTGGAGTTCAAATTTCATCTGCCGTTGTTTGTGTCGCTAAAACGTTGTCGCTAAGTGTTGGAGGCGTCTTCGGCGGTGTCGCGCCGTGTGACTTGGTTTATGCCCTTGATTTGCCTGAGCGCGGTGATGAGTTGCTGCAAATCTTCGGCGTTGTAGGTGTAGAGGAATATCGTGCCGACAAAGATGCCGTCGTGCTCCTCGAAGTTGAGCGACCTCATCTTGACGTGGAGCTCTTGTGAGATGACCCCCGTTATTTCGGAGACGATGCCCATTCGGTCTATTCCGTTGATGACGATCTCGACGAGATAGGACAAGACCTTGTGGCTCTCCCAGTTGGCGGAGATAATCCTGTCGCCGCGGCTGCTCATGAGTTTGACGGCGTTGGGGCAGGCCCTGGAGTGTAGGATCATGTTTCCCGTCTCGTCGACATAGGCCACGACGTCGTCGCCGGGGATGGGCTTGCAGCATGGTGCGATGACGTACTTCTGCTTGTCGTCTTCGGCGTCGGAGATGACCACGTTTTTGTTCTTGGGCATCTTGGCGGCCTCGGCGTCGTCGAGGTCGTCGTCTTTTCCGCCGAAGTTAAGTTTCCAGATTTTGATCCACTTGTTCGACGACTTTTGCCGGAGTGCCTTCTCGAGTTCGGATATGTCGGTGGCCCCGCTGCCGACGCTGTAGTACATGTCGTCGCGGTTGTCGAAGTGGTAGTGGGTCAGCATCTTATGGAGGATTCGGGCGTTCATGGAGAGCTTGACCTTGGCCAGCTCTTCGGCCACCATCTGCATTCCGGTCTCAATGACTCGTCGCCTCTCCTCTTTGAAGGCCTCGCGGATGCAGGTTCGGGCTTTGGCCGTGGTGCAGAAGTTTATCCACTCGTATTTTGGTTTCTGGTTTTCGCTGGTGATGATCTCTACCTGGTCGCCGCTCTTCAGGGTGTAGCTGAGCGGCTCGAGTTTGTAGTTGACCTTGGCCCCGATGCAGTGGAAGCCAATTTTTGAGTGAATCTCGAAGGCGAAGTCGAGAGCCGTCGAGCCGACTGGCATGACCCTCATGTCGCCTTGCGGGGTGAAGATTGTCAGCTCTTGGGAGAAGAGGTTGAGCTTGAAAGCGTCGAGGAACTCCATGGAGTTTTGCGATGCCGAGTCGAGCATTTTGCGGATTCCCTCGAGCCAGGAGTCGACCTCGCTGTCGGCCCTTCCGCCCTTGTATTTCCAGTGGGCGGCGAGTCCCCTCTCTGCCACCTCGTCCATTCTTTTGGAGCGTATCTGCACTTCGACCCATCGGCCTTCGGGGCTCATGATGGTGGTGTGCAGTGCTTCGTAGCCGTTGCTTTTTGGGGTGCTGACCCAGTCGCGGAGCCTGTCGGGGTTGGGGCGGAAGAGTTCCGTTATCATGCTGTAGATGTCCCAGCACTGCGTCTTTTCGAGCATGTCGGATTTTGGCTCGAAGACGATTCGCATGGCTATGATGTCGTAAATCTCCTCGAACTGGACGCCCTTGTTCTGCATCTTTCGCCATATGGAGTGGATGGATTTGGAGCGCGCCTTGATGGTGTATGTGTAGCCGTGTTGGTCGAGCGCCTTTTGGATTGGGTCTCGGACGCTGTCGATGACGCATTGGAAGTCTTTCTTGAAGACTTGGAGCCTGTCGTAGATTTCCTTGTAGACGCTCGGCTGCTCGTTTTTGAGGCTGAGGTCCTCGAGCTCGGTCTTGATGGCGTAGAGGCCAAGACGGTAGGCCACGGGCGCGTAGATGTAGAGGGTCTCGGCGGAGATGCGGAACCGCTTATGGTCCGGCATGGAGTTGAGCGTCCTCATATTGTGGAGCCTGTCGGCCAGCTTGATGAGGATTACCCTTACGTCCTCAATCATGCTCATGAGCAGTTTTCGGAGGTTCTCGGCCTGAAGCGATTCCTGCTGGTCGATGACGACGTCGAGCTTTGTCAGCCCGTCGACGATTTGCGCCACCTTCGGGTTGAATATTTGCTCGAGGTCCTGGAGCGTGAGTTCGGTGTCTTCAACGACGTCGTGGAGCAGCGCAGCCGTGACGCTCGTGGCGCCGAGCCCTATTTCTTCGGCAACGATTCGGGCCACGGAGACGGGGTGGAAAATGTAGAGTTCGCCGCTGCGCCGCCTCATTCCTCGGTGTGCGTCGTTGGCCAGCTCGAATGCCTTTCGGATCATCTGGACGCTCTCATCGCTCTTGTGGCACAAGGGGTTGCGTACGATGATGTCTTGCACCATGCTTCGCGCCAGTTCCTCGTCTTGCTCTGTTGTTATGCTCTCTTCGCTCATGATGGTATTTTCGGTCGCTGGGCCTGGCCGTCTGTCGTTTCTTGTGGTGTGGATGTCGGCAGGCCTGTGTTTTTCAATGGGGTCGTAGTGTGTCTACCTAAGGAGGGTTATTGAGCCTTTGCGGTAGAAGATGACGCCTCGCTCGTAGCCCTCGGCTTTGGCGATGAAGTAGTATGTCCCGGCGGCTGCGTCTTTGCCGTTTTCGGAGCCGTCCCACCCCTCGGCGGGGTCGGTCGACGTGAAGACCCTGCGCCCCCAACGGTTGTAGATGGTGAGTTCGTAGCTCTTCAGTGAGCGGAATGCAGGGCAGAAGACGTCGTTGACGCCGTCGCCATTGGGAGTGAAGGCGTTGGGGAACTCCAGAGCCGCCTCGCTTACGATTATGGTGACTGAGGAGTCGCTGCTGGCGCAGCCCGTGGCCTCGTTGGTGACGGTCAGCGCGATGTTGTAGGTCCCCGGTTGTTGGAATTGGTAGACGGGGTTTTGGTCGTAGAGCCGGGCGAAGTTGCCCATGGCCCATTCGGAGACGGTGTAGCCGCCTTTGGAGCTGTTGGTGAAAAGGACCTCGGCGGGCGCGGAAAGCGAATTGTCGGATGCCGTGGCCTCGTTGGTGGCGTCTTGCTTTCGATTCTCGAAGGAGAATGAGGCCTTGACTCCGATGGGGGCAATGGTGTCGGTGGCGGCGGCTTCGTTGAAGGCCTGGTTTATGGCCCTTACGGTAATGGGCGTCTTGTCGTACAGGCCCTCGATGGCCGCCACGGTGTCGCGCGTGGTCAGGACAACGGTGTCGGCCACTTCCCATTGGTATACGATGCTCTGCTTTAACAAGTTGCCCCCGAATGTCACATCGGGCGCGGCGGCCACGGAACGGACGTAGACGGCGTCGCAGTCGGCCGAGTCGACGGCGATGGTCACGCCGCCTGGGGCTGGCGAGAGCCACCAGGCATGGAAAGAGAGTCCCTGCGCCTCGGCGCGGTAGAGCCCCGGCTGGCGGACATTGAGCGTGTCGGGGGCCTCGTGGCTGACCTTCAGGACGTTGAAGTCGGCCACGCCGTCGGGCGAGAAGTACCATGTTATAGGTGTAGGGGCGCCGGAGAGGGTCATGAAAGGGCTTGAGTCTTGCGCATAGAGGTATGCGACTGCATCGTTGGCCTCTTGTCTTGCGGAAAAGCCGTCGGCCGTGAGTTTCTGGGCTCGGGACTCCGCCGCGCATAGCATGGCGATGGTGGCGGCCAGCAGAGCTACGTACACGGCGCGAATCGCCGATGAATATATTCGTCGCATCTGAAAAATGGGAAAATATGCGCTAAAATACAAAACTATTGCCTATTATCATTGACCAAAGTTCCCCCACTTAGTCCGCCAGCCCCTAGAAGCCAATATTTTGCGGAGGGGCGCAAAACCGCAGCCTGAACTCACAATTATGCAGATTGTCAGTCTCCCAGGGGTCGACTCACGAACGTGGAGTAGGGAAAAAGAGTATATCTTTGCCA
>JAFPDB010000235.1 GCA_017390085.1 Bacteroidales bacterium
AAGCTGGGCATCAAGTAGTTGAGCGCGGCATACGAGATTGCGGCGTCGAGGTGGTGACCTTGGCGCCGCTTTTTCTTTAGTGGGGTGGGGGGATGCGAGGCTGTCGCGGTGGCGGACGGGCTTGCGCGCCCGGAGCGTGGCGTGTGTTTCTCTGTCTTAGCCGAGCAGATGCCTCAATGCGGCAATCGGGTGGTAGAAGAGCATCCTCGGCCCGCTCCATCGCATGATGGTCCGCATCAGCTCACGGCGTGCGGGGGCGTAGCAGTGTATGGGGCACTTGCGGCACGTGGGCTTGGAGTTGCCGAACTTGCACAGTTCGAGCCGCTTGTGGGCGTAGGCGATGAGGTCGGCATACTGGTCGGGCAATGTCTCGACTCCCAGGTGCCGACGGCAATAGAGCCTGATCATGGCCTCAACGGTTGATTTCTCCCTTTCGATGCGAGTCATGGCCTGGTCAGTCTATCCTGAGCAGCTCGATTTCGAAGATTAGCGTCGAGCCGCCCGGGATGCCCGGCTGAGCGAACTTGCCGTAGCCCATGCCGGCGGGGATGTAGACCTCCCACACGTCGCCAATGCACATCTTCTCCAGGGCCACAATCCAACCCTTGATGAGGTCGCGCGGGCGGATGGCCAGGGGCGCGCCGCCTCGGCTGCTGTCGAACTGCCGGCCGTCGATGAGGCGGCCCGTGTAGTGGGCGGAGATGACGTCGCTCGGCGATGGGTGGACGCCGTCGGCAAGGCCCTCTTTGATGACTTTGTAGTAGACGCCCCCTTCGAGGGGCCTGACGCCATCCTCTTGGGCTTTCTTCTCGAGCCACTTCTTGTTGGCGGCGGCGTATGCTTTCTTATCCATCCTATTCTATTTTTTCAACAGATGAGACCTTGGGGTTGCCTTGCCCGGGCAACGGTTCGTAGACGACAACGCGGTATTTGTCGCCATTGGCAGCCTTGCAGGTGAAGGCGTGGTTCGTGCCGGACACGACTTGGGTGGCCACCCTTTTAGGTGTCAATGGCGTCTCCCCTTTATAGCAGTCGGCAAAAAGCTGGCTGTCCTGACTGGTGAGCCTTCTCGGCTCGGAATAGCCGCCGCACATGGGTTCACGCGCCGCGCACGACGTGAGCGCGAGAATAGCCACCATTGTGGAAAAGTACTTCACGATAATGAAATTTAGCCCCGCCGTTTGACGGGCCAAACGGCGGGGCTGGGGTGTGTCGGTATACGTTCTTTACTTTGTAAGCTCGTCGGTATCCATGGCGATCATGAGCTCCTCGTCGGTGGGGATGACGCAGACTGTGACTTTGCTGCCCGGCTTGGAGATTATGGCCTCGGTGCCGAAGACGTCGCGGTTCTTCTCCTTGTCGAGCTCGATGCCCATGAACTCGAGCCCTTCGCACGCCGTCTCGCGGCAATTCCACTTGTTCTCGCCGACGCCGCCCGTGAAGAGGAGCACGTCCACTCCACCCATGGCCGCGGCGTAGGAGCCGATGTACTTGCGCACGCGGTAGTAGTACATGTCTTGCGCGAGGGCGGCGCGCTCGTCGCCGTTGTCGCGGGCGGCCTGAATCTCGCGCATGTCGGAGGTGGTGCCGGAGATGCCAAGAAGGCCTGACTTCTTGTTCATGATGGTGTCTATCTCGTTGACGTCCAAGCCCGTATGGTTGACGAGGAACGGAATGATGGCGGGGTCGATGTCGCCGCAGCGCGTGCCCATCATGAGGCCTTCGAGCGGGGTGAGACCCATGCTCGTGTCGACGCACTTGCCGTCGACGATGGCCGAGATGGAGCCTCCGTTGCCAATGTGGCAGGTGATAATCTTCTTGCCGACGGGGTCGATGCCGAGGAACTCGCATACGCGGCGCGACACGTACTTATGGCTCGTGCCGTGGAAGCCGTAGCGGCGGATGCCGTATTTCTCATAATACTCGTAGGGGAGGGCGTACATGTAGGCCTTGGCTGGCATGGTCTGGTGGAATGCCGTGTCGAAGACGCCCACCTGAGGGATGTCGGGCAGGAGGGCTTTGACGGCGTTGACGCCCTTGAGGTTGGCGGGGTTGTGGAGGGGCCCCATGTCGGAGCAGGCCTCGAAAATGTCGAGGACCTCTTTGGTGAGGATTGAGCTCTTGGTGATTTTGGAGCCGCCATGGAGCATTCGGTGGCCTACGGCGTC
>JAFPDB010000236.1 GCA_017390085.1 Bacteroidales bacterium
GAGTTAAAGAGGCAAATGGGGCGTTTTGAGGGGGGGGGAGATGGGAAAGAAAAGCCGCCATGCTGTGGGCATGGCGGCGGGTTGGGTTGTTTTGTTTTTGGGGGTTAGCCTTTGATGTTGCCAACCTTGATGAGGTATTCTGCTATTTGGACGGCATTGAGGGCTGCGCCTTTGCGAATCTGGTCGCCGGTGAGCCAAAGTGTGATGCCGTTGTCGTCGGCGAGGTCTTTGCGGACGCGTCCGACGTAGACGTCGTCTTTGCCTGCGGACTCGAGTGGCATGGGGTAGACGTAGTTTTGTGGGTCGTCGACGAGGGTTACTCCCGGGGCGGCTACGAGTGCGTCGCGGACTTCTTGTACGGAGAGTGGTTTTTCGGTCTCGATCCATACGCTTTCGGAGTGCGAGCGGAGGGATGAGACGCGGACGCAGGTGGCGGAAGTGCGTACGTCGGAGTGCATGATTTTGCGAGTCTCGTTGTACATTTTCATTTCCTCCTTTGTGTAGTCGGTTGGCGTCATCTTGTCGATTTGTGGTATGACGTTGTAGGCGAGCTGGTGGGGGAACTTGCTGATTGTCTTGGCCTGGCCTGTCTCGACAAGTTCCTTGTATTGCTGCTGGAGCTCAGCCATTGCGGCAGCTCCGGCGCCGCTGGCGCTCTGGTAGCTGGAGATGTGAATTTTCTTGATGTGGGAGAGTTTCTCGATGGGTTGGAGCACGACAACCATCATGATTGTGGTGCAGTTGGGGTTGGCGATGATGCCGCGAGGGCGGTTGAGGGCGTCTTGGGCGTTGCACTCGGGCACGACGAGAGGCACGTCGTCGTCCATACGGAAGGCGCTTGAGTTGTCGATCATGACGGCACCGTATTTGGTGATGTCGTCGGCGAACTCTTTGGACACACTGGCGCCGGCGGAAGCGAGGACGATGTCGATGTCTTTGAAATCGTCGTTGTGCTTGAGCTCCTTGACGGTGAGCTCCTTACCGCGGAAAGTGTATTTTTTGCCTGCGCTGCGCTCTGAACCGAAAAGGACCAGCTCGTCGAGCGGGAAATTTCTTTGTTCGAGGATCCGGAGGAATTCCTGACCGACGGCACCACTTGTGCCAACGATAGCGACTCTCATTTTTGCAATATGAAATTAGGTTTATATTTGCGAGGCGCGGCCGTTGGGTGTATTCCCTTGCGTGTTTCCGCGCCACATGATGCGAAGTTTAACCCCCCTCGAAGCGTGCGAACGGATGCCGTGGTCTTGGGGTGACGGCAAAAGTATGAAAAATTTCGGAATCCGAGCTATAAAATCGGTACTAATTGTTATTTTTTTGCGTCTTGCGTTTAATACGCATATATGTTTGTGTCAAACTAAGCAAAATAATGTCGTAATAAACGAGATAATGGCCTCGTCGAGCAACCCAAGGGCCGACTACATCGAGATATTCAACCGAGGCGACTCGCCAATATGGCTTGACGGTATAAGAATAGCCTACACCGGGACGACGGGCAGGACAGAATTGTTCGGCTTGGGGAGCGGAGGTCGGGCGTTGGGCGCGGGGGAGTATCACGTCGTGACGAAAGACGCCGCGGCGGTGATGGAACTTTATAGTGTTGGCACGCCTTCGTGGCTTGGCGAGGAGCCTTCGATGCCGAACCTTGCGGCGACGGGCGCAGTTGCCATAGTTGACGCGGACAGCTCGACTCTGGACGAGGTCCATTATAGCGACTCTTGGCACAACCCATTGCTATTGAGCCATAAGGACGTGGCGTTGGAACGGATTGACCCGTATGGGGAATCGGACGACGCGAGCAACTGGACATCGGCACAGACGGAATCGGGCAACGCCACGCCGACCTCGAAGAACTCGTCGGCGCGGACAGGTGGCGCGGATAAAGACGGGCCGAAGCTCAAACTCCGCAGCAAATACTTCTGCCCGAGGGGCGGCACGAGCGCCCCTGACGTGATGGAGGTGGAGATGAGGGAATGCGGCGGAGGGGTGACCATGACTATATACGACGCCGAGGGCAGGCCCGTGGCGAGACCATATAATAACGTGGCGGCGGGCAACGGACTTATGACCTTGACGTGGGACGGTCGCGACGCCGACGGGGTCATTGTCGGCGGGCGGACGTACATAGTTGTGGTCGAGACATGGGACACTGGCGGCCGAAGCTGGACTCGCAAAGAGACCGTGACCGTGGTGGAGTAGAAGGTCGTCAAGCGTCAGAAGGGAATAAAAAGCCTATCTTTGTTTATTATGAAAGTCGTCCACATTAACAAAACTGACACCATAGGCGGAGCCGCCGTGGCCGTCGGGCGCATCCACAGAGCCCTGAGGAAAGCCGGTATAGAATCGTCGATGCTTGTCGAGGAGCGTAAGTCGACCGACGACGAGAACATAGCGTGCACGAGCGACAGCGCATGGGACAAGGGTTTGGACTTCTTGCACTTCGTTGGGGAGCGTCTCAGGATATTGCCTCATGAGCAGCATAAGTTGATGAGGTATAACTTCTCGATAGCGAGCGACGGCCGCGACATCTCGGATCACCCCCTTGTTCGGGAGGCGGACGTTATCCACCTCCACTGGATAAACCAGGGGTACCTCTCGATGAAAAGTCTGGAGCGGCTGGCGGCGCTGGGGAAGCCGTTCGTATGGACCCTGCACGACATGTGGCCCTTCACGGGCGGGTGCCATTACACCAGGACGTGCCTTGAATTTAATGAGCATTGCGGCTTCTGCCCGTTTTTGAGCAAGCCAGGGAAAAACGACCTCTCGTCGATATGTTTCCGGCAGAAGCGCGACCTGTATAAAAAGATGAACTTGAGCGTCGTGAGTTGCAGCCAATGGCTCGACACTCTCGCCACGAGTAGCGCGCTGTTCCACAAAAAAAAGTGCTACAACATCCCGAACCCTATTGACTGCGACGTTTTCCGCCCCCTCGACAAAAAGACCTGCCGGCAGCTCCTGTCGCTGCCGACGGACAAAAAGCTCCTCTTGTTTGGCGCGGCGAAAGCGACCGACATACGAAAGGGGTCGCGTTTCCTCATGGAGTCGTTGAGAATAATATCTGACAACTTCCCCGCCATAGCGCACCAGATGGAACTGGTTGTGTTTGGCAAAGCGAGCAAGGAGCTGAAAGAGCAAAACTGTGGCTTCATGATTCACGAGATGGACTTCATAAGCGACACGCCGACTCTCGTCAAGCTATACAACGCGGCCGACGCGTTCATACTGCCGTCGCTTCAAGACAACCTGCCGAACACAGTCGTTGAGAGCCAGGCTTGCGGCACACCCGTGGTTGGTTTCCGCATAGGCGGCGTTCCGGAGATGATACAGCACAAGAAGACCGGCTACCTTGCGGAGGCCAAGAACTCCCTCTCTCTGGCGAACGGCATCTACTCGATGATGTTTTTTGACCACGCACGGCAGCGTGAAAAAGTGGCGGCCCACGCCCGGGAGCTGTTTGGCGAAGAGAAAATAGCGAAGATGTATATCGACGTGTACGAACAAGCGTTGAGGAGCAATGGCAAGTGAGCACAGGCGGCCGACGGTGAGCATAATCACCATAACGTATAACGCGGCCGATACGTTGGAGCGGACAATAGAATCAGTTGAGCGTCAGGACTATGGGGCGATAGAATACATTGTCGTGGACGGCGCGAGCACCGACGGCACGATGGAGATTGTCGGGCGCCACTCGGAAGTGGTGAGCAAATACGTCTCGGAGCCTGACGGTGGTCTGTACGACGCAATGAACAAAGGCCTTGGCATGGCGACGGGCGAATACGTCTGGTTCCTGAACTCTGGCGACGAGCTGAAAGAGCCCCGGACAGTGGGGCAGATGATAGATTGCGGCCCCGACGCGGACGTTTTTTACGGCGACACCGTCATAACCCGCATGGACGGCAGCGAAATAGGCCAAAGGCGGCTATCGCCGCCCGAGAAGCTGACCCGCGACAGTTTCCGCAAGGGGATGCTGGTATGCCACCAAGCCTTCGTGGCGCGGCGCACGATATGTCCGCAATACGACACGCGCTACAAGGTGTCGGCCGACTACGAATGGTGCCTGGGCATATTGGAGCGCAGCCGCAAGACAGTCAACACGCGGACGACTCTCGTACGGTTCTTGGACGGGGGAGTGACGAAACAGAACATAGGTCTGGCTTTGCGTGAGCGGTTCGTGATTATGAGCCGCCACTTCGGGTTGTGGGCCACCATGCTTAACCACATCCCCATAGCTGCGAAATTCTTCTGGTTTTGGGCCACGAGGGGTTGGTTTTGAGCGACACTATGAGAGAGAAGAGTTGGATTGGGCGGCGACTTCCGCAGATTTCGCTTGCGCTTGTTTGCGTAGCCGTATTGATAGGCCTTGTATTCGTCGGCATTTGCAGTAAAAAGATGGAGGCCATGATTCGCCACGACAGCGCAATGGTGAAAGCGCAGCTGCAAGACGCATACAGAGAAATCCAGCAATGCGACGAGGGCAGTCCCGAAATGGGCGTAGCGATAGAGCGAATATGGTCGAACCACAGCATCCCCGTGATTATATGCGACGGCGAAGAGAACATCACGGCCGTCAGGAACCTGCGATTTGACGGCGACACGGCCGACATGAGCGGATTTAGCGAAAGGGTTCTGCGGCGGGAACTGCGTAAGATAAAAGAGAGCGGCGACTCGATAACATTTGACCTTGGCGCTGGAATGCGTCAGAAAGTATATTGCGGCGAGAGTCACCTTGTAGGGTACGTATGGTTAATTGGCGTGATGCCTTACGTCGCGTTGGTGGTGTTCATGATACTGCTGTGCGTAGGGTTGGCCGCCTTCATGACACGGAAACGGAGAATGGAGCGGGACAACCTGTGGAAGGGAATTGCGCGGGAGACGGCGCATCAATTGGGGACACCAATCTCGGGAATCATGGGATGGCGCAACCTATTGGCGAGCGGGGGTGTGGACCCGAGGGAAGTGGCGGAGAACATTGGGAAAGACATTGAGCGGCTGAGCTGGGTGATGGACCGATTCTCGCACATTGAGGGGACTCCGAACCTTAAGGAAGAGAGCGTGAACGACGACATACGCTGGGTGATAAGCTACCTGGCGGCGCGGGTGAGCAGGAAAGTGAAACTGAGCCTTGAAGAGCCTGACGGGGAAGTGAGAGTGCGGCACGACCCGACACTATTGCGGTGGGCGATAGAGAACCTGTGTAAAAACGCAGCCCAGGCGATAAGCGGGCCTGGGGCGATAAGCATCACACTGAGCAAGAAAGGCGCGGAACACGCGACAATAGACATACGCGACACGGGTCAGGGAATGGACATGGCGACCCGAAAAAACGTATTTGAAGCCGGATTCTCTACAAAAACGGGCGGTTGGGGACTTGGGCTTGCGCTCGTAAAGCGTATAGTGGAAGAGAATCATAACGGGCGGGTGTACGTCTTGGAGAGTAAGGTAGGCGTAGGGACCACGTTCCGCGTTGAGATATAGCTATTCAGCACATTTTTATGCAAGGCTAAACTCGTCGGCATCGGCGAGCGCTGGGAACTTGCGTCTGACCTCGGCGGCCCGCTCGGCGGAAACGTCTACCGTGAGGGCGGCAACCTCGTTATCGGGACATCGGGCGAGGTCGGCACCCCATGGGTCGTAGACGGCGGAATGGCCAGAATAGGGTATGTGGCCAGCCTGGCCAATGCGATTGACACCCACCACGTAGGCCTGATTCTCGATGGCACGGGCGCGGAGAAGGGTATCCCACTGGAGCATTCGGGAAGCGGGCCAATTGGCGACGTAGATTATTGCGTCGTAGTCGGCACTTTGCGCTCGGCTCCAGACGGGGAAACGCAAATCGTAGCATACGAGAATAAGGAAACGGACGCCCTCGATATTGACCACGACCCTTTGGGCGCCGGCATTGTAGGATTGAGCCTCGCCGCCCATGGAGAAGAGGTGTCGCTTGTCGGAGACGGTGAGCGAGCCGTCGGGATGGGCAACGGTGAAACGGTTGAAGAAGCGTCCGCCATGGGAGACGAGGACGGAGCCGGCGATATGGGTACGGAGCGACATGGCGGTATCGACCATCCATTGGGTGACGAGAATACCTGTGTCGGCGTCGGCGGGAAGGGGCTTCTCGATGAAACCCGTGGCGAACATCTCGGGGAGGACGTAGAGGGCGGAGGATGGGGCGGAGGTTATCAGGGACAGGGCGGCGGAGAGATTTGCGGAGACGTTGGCTGGGAGGATGTCGGTTTGGAGGAGGGTAAGTTTCATGGGTGTCGGGTTTTTGGGGTGTGTGGTGAAGATAGGGATTTATTTTGGGAATGGGGGGAGGAGACATCTGGTATGTGGACAGGATAGAGAGATGTGGGCTTGATGGACAGTCGTAGGGTGGGACGCAGGCTGGACGGATTCCGCAGCTCTCCGGCCGGGCACACCCGCTGGGCGTGTGTACCTGGTAATTATAGGTATGGCCTTGCAGGCCGGGGCAGGGTTGAGCGGGGGGAACGGGGATAGTAAGGCGGAGAGAAGGCCGCATTATGCGAGTTAGGCAGTGGCATGGCGTGTGTTTATGAATGCGGGGACTGCCGGGAGACCGTCACTCCTTGAGGAGGGCGTCTGCGGAAGGGCAAAAAAAAGCCCCTTGCGGGAGAGAGCGCAAGGGGCGAAGAATTATGGGGCGGGAGTTAGAACGTGTATCCGAAAGCGAGAGTGTGGGTTGAGGTGCGGTTTTCACTGAAGTGAACAGTCTCGCAGTACAAGGACATCACATCGCGGTAGTAGGTCAAATCGTATGTGAAATTGTAACCTATATGGAAAGGACCGTGGGACAGCGCAAGACCGAGCCTCCAACCGAATTGGAATATTGCGGCGGGGTAGGCCTCGTCGCGAGACAAGAGGTTAATCTTCTCACTATGTCTTGACTTTCTCCATCCGTAAGTATATTTTTCATTACTCACCAGATTGAATCTGAAATTTGGACCAGTAGATGGAGCAATGCAAAAATTATTGTTGAAAAGAGAAAACCTATACGTCAAATCGACAGGAAGCGAGATGTCGAGAAAATTCCTGCGTACCGTCAGGGCTCTATCTGGTCGGTAGTTACTGACATCGTGCGTCCATCCTAACTTTGCGCCGGTTTCAATGAAGAGAGGGGCTTTTTGCGTCAGCGGGAAGCCGTGCGTATAGGCGAGGGCAATACCTTTGGGAATGTCAGACTCCTCGTTCACGTAGTGAATGACCTTCACCTCGTAGGCAATGGCGGCGCGGGAGTAGTGCTCTTGGGCGTGAAGGGAGAGGGGGAGGAGGGAGAGGAGGGAGAATAAGTAGAAAAACGTTATAAATCTCATTATTGTTATTTTACGAAAATACCAAACTCAACCAACCCTGTGGAATATGTCTTTACTACGGGAGAAGAACCACTCATACTTTCAATGACAGGGTCGTAGTAATATATTTTAACGCACCCAAGGTCATCAGAGGTTTCCGTCCATTTTTCAGTCACAAAAACAGTCTCCTTTTCTGTGTTCTTGTCATCTGTTTTTACCGTAACGCTAACAGAGCCACCGGAAAGCTCGTCTCCTGTCAAACCCAATTGGTTTTTGATGTCACCAGTAAAGCTCTCTGAACTTATTTTCTCCATATCGTAAGTTCGCGTCGCTGTTACTTCAATACCCTTGTCTTCCTCGAACACTCTGACATAACGGTGCAGAGCCTCTTCTTTAATATTCCACTTGCCCATGTTAACTGGGGCCTTTAAGACAACAGTTTTAGGCTCGAACTTATCGAAGTGTATCGTATAGGTGTGGCGGCTTCTGTGAAACCACGTGCTATGCTTCCTCGTATGTGTGTAAGAGAAGACCCACAAATCCTCAGGCGTAAGCGGGATGTACGAATAAGTAGCAACTTGCTGATCCGACGTGATTACTTCAAACTTGAAGACGAACGCTCCTTCTGACCACACTTTGCTTACAAGCTCGTCATAAGTATACCCGCCTCCCCTTTTTTCAAAAGGACCTTTACCAACGATGTACGGGTCAGCATACCCATCCAAAACCTGACGTTGGTCCGACATTTTATACAAAGAATTGAGAGGTACCCTTATGGTTCCAATGTATTCCGAAACAGACCTAACAGGATAACCATTAGTTGCCTTTCCTGGCGTTAAACCATAATATATATATAATCTCTTTGCAATCCTTTCTGATGAATACTCGCATCATCACTATAGAAATGCTTGTAAGCATCTATAGCCCGCTTTCCTACATTGGCAGAAGAAACCGTAACAGATTTCAATGTTGAAGAGACCTCTTTTGTCCCATCGAAAGATTCGTCCTTAAAACGGAAGCCCCTTAAGGACAAGTTTTTATTACCCTCTTGGCTATCAACCTCAACTCTTTGGTTTTCACCAACTACAAACACATGGAAACCTGGCACTTCCCCTTTAGACATAGCGAAAGCAAACCTACCTTCACTGAAGAAGTTGACACTATCATCGGCAACAAATGCCACCGGAGTGTACTGGTCGTCCACATCTAAGTCTTCAGGAAAGATTTCCAAGAAAGCTGTCCGTGTCAGATAAATGTTGATGAGAGGAACAGCTTTCTCAATCTCGTCAAGAGCACCTTAGGGAGCGTAATCGGACAGTACCTCTTTGAAAGTCTTGTCGCCAATCATCTCATCTTTGGCAGCAAGAAAGAGAACATCGTAGTTCTTGTCGAACTTCTTGAGAGCTTCGTTTTTGAGGAACTCGCGGACGTCCTTACTATCGTAGACGGCGGCAGAAAGAATCTGAGCAAACTTGGAGAATGCAGAATCTCTTTCCATTACGGTGTTTTCTGAAAGCACATGATTCGCATTCGAATAGATGAAGTCATCATTTACTTCATCAGAGCAGGAGAAGAGCAACCATGACATAACGGCTGCAAGCAATAATAAAAACCTTTTCATTTTTGGTTATGTAGCTTGACGTTTATCGTGAGAGCTACTTGCTGCCGGCTTGCGAAATCTCCCTCATAAACGGGCGCGAAGCTATGAAGAAATTCCATCGGATGAACACGAAAAAGCTATGATTTTCAACTGTTCGTGCTGTTTTTACTTGGAATTTTCAATAACATCGCGACAAATAAAACAATAAGCCGTATATGCAAAAACGAAGCCGCCGCCCCGAGGAAACGGGACGGCGGCTGAAGGTGTCTGTATAAGGATTAGTCCTTAAGCTTAGCCTTGAGGTACTCGCGGTTGAGGCGAGCGATGTTGGCGATGGAGACACCCTTAGGGCACTCGGCCTCACAGGCACCGGTGTTGGTGCAGTTGCCGAAGCCGAGCTCGTCCATCTTGGCTACCATGGCCTTAGCGCGGCGGGCAGCCTCAACGCGACCCTGCGGCAGGAGCGCGAGCTGGCTAACCTTGGCGGAAACGAAGAGCATGGCCGATCCGTTCTTACAAGCGGCGGCGCAGGCTCCGCAGCCGATGCAGCTTGCGGCATCCATGGCCTCGTCGGCGTCGGGCTTGGGGATTGGGAGAGCGTTGGCGTCTTGCGCGGCGCCGCAACGGATGGAGGTGTAGCCGCCAGCCTGCATGATCTTATCGTAGGCGGAGCGGTCGACCATGAGGTCGCGGACGACGGGGAAGCCTGCTGAGCGCCATGGCTCGATGGTGATGGTCTCGCCATCCTTGAAGCGGCGCATGTGGAGCTGGCAAGTGGTGGTGTGGGAGTCGCGGCCGTGAGGGTGGCCGTTGATGTAGAGCGAACACATGCCACAGATGCCCTCGCGGCAATCGTGGTCGAAGACTACGGGCTCTTCATGCTTGGCGACGAGCTGCTCGTTGAGAGTGTCGAGCATCTCGAGGAAAGACATGTTTGTGGAGATGTTCTGGAGGTTGTAGGTCTCGAAATGGCCTTTCTCCTTAGGCCCCTTCTGACGCCAGACCTTGAGCGTGATGTTTATAGTTTTATCCATTGGGAATATCTCTAAAAAAGATGTGTAAAAAGTCGCTTTGCGCTTCTGTTACTCCTTGTAGTTGCGGGTCTTACGCTCCGTGAACTCGTAGTCGAGGGGCTCTTTGAGGAGCTCGGGGTCTTGATCCTCGCCTTGGTAACGCCAGCAGGAGACGTAGGAGTAGAGGTCGTCGCGACGCAGCGCCTCGCCGTCTTGGGTCTGGTACTCCTCGCGGAAGTGTCCGCCGCAGCTCTCCTCGCGGTTGAGCGCGTCGATGGCGATGAGGTAACCCGTGTCGATGAAGTCGGAGAGTCGGAGTGCCTTCTCGAGCTCGGTGTTGAGGTCGTCGGCCTTGCCCGGGACGTAGACGTTGGACCAGAACTCTTTCTTGATCTCCTTGAGTTTTGCCAGGGCGTTGGTGAGGCCCTCCTTGGTGCGTCCCATGCCGACGTACTCCCACATGATGTGTCCGAGTTCCTTGTGGATGGAGTCGACGGAGCGCTTGCCTTGGATGCTCATGATCTTGGCAATCTTGTCCTTGACGGCCTTCTCGGCAGCGTCGAACTCAGGCGCGTCGGTGGGGATGCGGGGGACCTGAATCTGGTCTGCGAGGTAGTTTTGGATGGTGTAGGGGAGGACGAAGTAGCCGTCGGCGAGTCCCTGCATGAGCGCGGAGGCTCCGAGGCGGTTTGCGCCGTGGTCGGAGAAGTTTGCTTCGCCGATGCAGAAGAGTCCGGGGATGGAGGTCTGGAGCTCGTAGTCGACCCAAATGCCGCCCATGGTGTAGTGGATGGCGGGGAAGATCATCATCGGGGTCTTGTAGGGGTTCTGGGCCATGATCTTCTCATACATCTCGAAGAGGTTGCCGTAGCGTTCGCGGACGCGGTCCTCTCCGAGGCGCTGGATGGCGTACTTGAAGTCGAGGAATACTGCCAGTCCGGTCTCGTTGACGCCGAATCCGGCGTCGCAACGCTCTTTGGCGGCGCGGCTAGCGACGTCGCGGGGGACGAGGTTGCCGAATGCGGGGTAGCGGCGCTCGAGGTAGAAGTCGCGGTCCTCGTCGGGGATGTCGTTGGCGGTCTTCTTGCCGGCGCGGATGGCCTCGGCGTCCTCCTTCTTCTTGGGGACCCAGATGCGGCCGTCGTTGCGGAGGCTCTCAGACATGAGGGTGAGCTTGGACTGGATGTCGCCGTGGACGGGGATGCAGGTGGGGTGGATCTGGCAGTAGCAGGGGTTGGCGAAGTAGGCGCCCTTGCGGTAAATCTGCATGGCGGCGGAGCCGTTGGAGCCCATGGCATTGGTGGAGAGGAAGTAGGTGTTGCCGTAGCCTCCGGTTCCGATTACGACTGCGTGGGCGAAGTAGCGCTCGATGGCGCCGGTGATGAGGTTGCGGACGATGATGCCTCTCGCGCGGCCGTCGATGATGACGAGGTCGAGCATCTCTCGGCGGGTGAATAGCTTGACGGTGCCGTTCTTAATCTCCTTGGAAAGTGAGGAGTAGGCTCCGAGGAGGAGCTGCTGGCCTGTCTGTCCCTTGGCGTAGAAAGTCCTGGAGACCTGGGCTCCGCCGAAGGAGCGGTTGGCGAGAAGTCCGCCGTACTCACGGGCGAAAGGCACGCCCTGTGCGACGCACTGGTCGATGATGTTGTTGGAGACCTCGGCGAGGCGGTAGACGTTGGCCTCTCTCGCGCGGTAGTCGCCGCCCTTGATGGTGTCGTAGAAGAGGCGGTAGACGGAGTCGCCGTCGTTCTGGTAGTTCTTGGCGGCGTTGATGCCACCTTGCGCGGCGATGGAGTGCGCGCGGCGCGGGCTGTCCTGAATACAGAAGTTGAGGACGTTGAAGCCCATCTCGCCGAGGGTGGCGGCAGCGGAGGCTCCGGCGAGGCCCGTTCCGACTACGATGATGTCGAGCTTACGCTTGTTGGCGGGGTTTACGAGACGCTGGTGGGCCTTGTAGTTGGTCCATTTCTCGGCCAGCGGTCCTTGTGGGATTTTGGAATCTATAGTGTTTGCCATGATTGTCGAAATGGTTATTGTTTCAAAAGGATTAGGCTAAAACTATTTGCACGAGCAAGCGTCAGCGCACTTAGTAGCGCACTCGGCTGCGGCTTCACTGCAACAGTTGTCGAGCAATGGGAAAACTTCGAACGCGAAGCCGAGGACTACGATGGCGAAACCGAGGCAAACGATGGTGGCGTACCACTTGGCCGCGGTCTTCCAGCGGTCGAGCCAAACGAGATTGTTCCAGCCGATGGTCTGGAGCATGCTCCAGAAGCCGTGTGAGAGGTGGAACCAGAGTGCGACAATCCAGACGATGTAGGCGATGGCGACGGGCCACTTGCTAAGATAGTAAGACAACCACTGGGCGCCTTCGGTAGGACCGTATTGTCCCTCAGCCTCGACGAGCTCTGCGAACATCATGTGGTACCAGAAGTTAGCGAGGTGGAGTCCAAGACCGATTAAGATGATTGCTCCGAGGACGAGCATGTTTTGCGAAGCCCACTCGACGTTGGCCGGCTTGTCGACGACAGCGTAGCGGTCGTTGCCACGCGCCTTACGGTTCTGGACCGTGAGGATGAAAGCGTAGACGATGTGGAAGAGGAAGCCGAAGGCGAGGACGGCAGTACCCGCGAGGGCGTACCAGTTGGTGCCGAGGAAAGCGCAAACGGCGTTGTAGGCTGAGGCAGAGAACACAGCCACAAGGTTCATGCACATGTGGAAAAGAAGGAAGAGCACGAGGAAGATACCCGACACGCTCATAATCAACTTCTTACCAATGGACGATTGGAAGATTGAGCTCATAAAATGAATAGAAAAAATTAATTTGTGTGAAAATTGTTGCGACGTTGATGCAATCTATGCGCGCAGGGAGGGAAACGCGCGCAGGTTCGTTAATTTGTACACACAAAAATAAGATAAGGTTGCCAAAGGAGCGGGAGAAATAAGGAAATTATTCTTTATTTGAAGTTGGTCTATGACAAGAATAGAACGAGCGTCCCGTTTTTGCGGGCAGGGGTGGAAGGCGGGCGAGCGACAAAATTTTGCGGCAAAAGCGAAAAAGTCTATCTTTGCGGCTCGTAAGGCCCCGATGGCGGAATTGGTAGACGCGTTGGTCTCAAACACCAATGGAGCGATCCGTCCCGGTTCGAGCCCGGGTCGGGGTACGAGAAACGGCTAAGCGCAGTACGTCAGCGCTTAGCCGTTTTTCTTTTTCGCCTGGAGGGGGGGAGAACTATAGTTTCCTGCTTCGCTCCAGCCTGCAAAACCACACGCCCGCGCAAGAGATGATTTCTTCACTTTTTCAGATTGTGAAGCTCGTCGTTATCGACTTATTTCACGTTCAATAGGTAAATGCGATAATATGTTGCCTTTCAGTTCGTTGCGTTAGTAATGCACAATGTTTTTACCTGATTTTTTTCTTAGAAACTTAGACGAAGTAGGAAACTAATGGTATTGGTTCTCCGCCACACGCCGGGCGACAGGAGTATGTAGATGGCCACAGGGGGGCACGTCGCGGCGTATGGAACTAAACACTTTGGGCGGGATTTGGTGTTAAAAATCACATCGTCAACCATCGATATGTTGTGAAATTCATCAAGCTGAAGTAATTTCGCCCGCCCAAATAACAAATTATTGTTAATAGCGAACAATGGAACAGACGGGTACCTCCGAGTCGCTTATAAAACTCCACCTCTCGGTACTTATAGCCGGCACGACCGGCCTCTACGGCAGACTCATAGAATTGGGAGGGCTGGCGCTCTCGTGCTACCGCATGGCGTTGGCCGCCCTCGTGCTGTGGGTGGCGTTCGCCTTGACGCGCCGACTGGAGCGCGTCAAGGCCCTGGACGTGTGGCGCCTCTTCGTCGTAGGCGGCGCGCTGGGCGTCCACTGGGCGCTGTTCTACGCGAGCATCAAAGCCTCGAACATCTCGATTGGCGTGGTGTGCTTCACTCTCGTAGGGTTCTTCACAGCATTCTTGGAGCCGTGGCTCACTCACGGGCGAATCTCGGCGCGCGAGATACTCGTGAGCGGCCTCACCCTCGTGGGCGTGTCGCTCATCTTCCACTTGGACACCCGCTACCGGACGGGCATCCTGCTGGGCGTGGCCTCGTCGCTCTTCGGGGCCATCTACACCGTCAGCAATAAACGCCTGAACGGGAAGACGGACTACGACTCGCGGACAATGGTCCTCTACGAGATGACGGGCGGCACGATCGTGCTTGGCATCCTCACGGCGGCCTATGGCGCTGCCTTCGGCAGCGAGAGGCTCCTGCCTACGTGGGGCGACATGGGGTGGCTCGGCGTGTGCGCGGTGTGCAGCACGATATTCCTCTACCTTCTTCAAATTCAAGCCCTTAAGGGGGTCTCGGCCTTCACAGTCAACCTAACGAACAACTTGGAGCCGATATACAGCATCGTCCTGGCCATGGTATTCTTCGACGAGGCCAACGAGCTGAACGCCACCTTCGCTTGCGGGCTGGGCCTGATACTCCTCTCGGTCGGAATCCAGACGTGGAGCGTAGTGGCATCCGCAAGGAAAGCGCGCCGCAAGGCCCGCTACAACATCAGTTAGCCCTCAAAAAGGGTCCCTCCCCCACCCTCTTTCTCCGAAATCTTCGTTTTTGAGAGTCGCAAGGCGCGCTTCGTTGCTGTTTTGAGCGAAAATCATAATTTTGCTTATAAAAAGAAAGCGACATGCCCGCCCCCATTGTACTATTCGCATACAACCGGCCCGAACACACAGCCCGCGCCTTGCGCAGCCTCGCGGCTGCCGACATGGCGGAAAGCACCGACCTCATAATCTTTTGCGACGGGCCTAAGGAGACCCCCGACGACGCCGAACGCGTGGCCAAAGTGAGGGCCGCGTGCCGGGCCGCCACCGGATTCCGGAGCGTGCGGATACAGAATGATGCGCCAGAACGAGTGGAAGCCGCGTCTCATGACGCCTCCTCCCCGCTGGATTGAGGCTGCAGCAATTCCTCATGCTGCATGAGATAACGCAGC
>JAFPDB010000004.1 GCA_017390085.1 Bacteroidales bacterium
ACTCCCTGATGCCCTTGGCTTGGGCTACGGGCTTTCCCTCCTTGTTTCGGAAGAGGAAATCGCCGAATCCGAGCCTGTTGACGAGGAAAGTGTTGATGTCGTCGTTGAGGGTCTCGGACTCCTTGTCGAGGAATGTGACGCCGAGCTGGTTGGCGAGTGCTCGGTTCTCGGGGACGGCGCTTTGCAGGACGGTGGGGAGGAGAGGCAGCTCCTGCTTGAGGGTCGTGAGGAGTGTGAAGCCGGCCCGGTCGTCCATCTTGCCTCCCCTCTCGAACTCGACGTCGGAGATTACGCAGAGTAGGTAGTCGCGGTAGCGTTCGATGATGTATTGGGCGTCCTCGTAGTTGCGGGCGTGGAGGATTTTGGGCCTCTGTCGCATTTTGGATACTCGGTTAATCTCGTTGCGGTCGTCCTCTTGGAGGAGTTTTTGTACTTGTCCGAAGACGATGGAGAACAAGATTCTCAGGTATTTGGAATAGTATTCTGGCGAATCCTCGACGAGCAAAATGACTCGGACGAGTCCGATGCGTGTGTCGTCGACGACGTTGACGGCGTCTTCTGTTGACTTGACGATGGAGAAGATGACGTCGGAGTTGCCCCCCCAGACGAAAACCTTGTCGACGGAGGGGTATTTTCGGGCTTTTGCCTCGACGGTCTTGACGCTGCTTCTCTGGCTGGCGAGCAGGTAGACGGGGATGTCGGGCTGCCGGTCCTTGATGGCCTTGCTGAGTTCCATGGGTGTGTCGAAGTCGATGCCGACCATGAGCATGGCCATGTCGAACCTCGTTGTCTTCATGAGCTCGAGGGCCTCCTCTGGTGAGGCCACTCCCGTTATGCGTGGCAGTGAGAAGAGGCTGTACTGGTAGATTTCTCCCATGAACTGCTCGAAGAAGCTGTCGTCGTTTTCGAGAGTGAAAGCGTCGTAGAGCGTCGCGACGAAGAGAATATTGTGGATTTTATACTTCATCATGTCGAGGTAGACGTACCTGTCGAGCACTTGCTTGTTGAAGAAGAGTTGCAGTGGTTTCTTGTCGGTGACGAGTGCCTTGCGGAAGTCTTCGCTTACGGATGTGCCTTTCTCTCGTGGCCTGCTGGCGTAGATGTCCCTTCCCCTGAAGCTGTCGATGAATCCGCAGATGAGTTTTGCCGCCACGGAGACGAGTCTGCGGTCGTCGGTGGAGAATAGCTGTTGCTGAGGCGACGTTACTACGACTCTGCCTTTTCGGTCGTCGATGGTGACGAAGTCGGCGGCGATGAAGTTGGGCGTGGGCTTGAAGCCGTCGGTTGCGAATTTCTGGTCGGCGTATTCGATGACGGCTTGCGTTTGGCGTTGGAAGGCCCTGGTGAGCGTCTCGGCGGCGAGGCGGAGTGTCTCGTGGCGCGGCAGGCCACGTCCGAGGAGTTCGGCTATGGAGTCGATGCAGCCGAGTTGGGAGAGCTGTGGGTTACGGGAGTCCATGGTTACGTTCTTTTGCTTCGCTAAGATAGGGGAAAAGTGTGGAAAGGAGGTTCGGAGTGTGTCGGCATGTGGGTGGATAAAAGTTCAGGGAGGCGAGCAATGCCGCCTCCCTGATGTATGGGGTCTGGAGCTGTGGTGTCCGTTAGTTTTTTGAGGACTTGGCGTAGCGTGCGTTGAGGGCTTCGACTACTTGCTCCGTGATGTCGATTGCAGGGGTGGAGTAGAGGATGATGTCGTTGGCGATGTTGTTGTTGAGGATGAGCTGGTATCGTCCTTTGGCGTATTCGTTGAGGAAGTTGGAGACGGTGTCTCGAAGCTCAGTGGTGAGGCGGGCCTGCTCCTGCATGAGTTCTTGTGAGAGTTGCTGGTTGAGGGCTTGGAGCTCGCGTTCTTGGTTTTGAAGCCTGTTCTGCTCGCTTTGTGCGCGTTCCATGGAGAGGAAGCCGTTGTTTTGCACTTTACGCTGGAACTCGGCGAGTTCCTGGTTGAAGATGCGCAGTTTCTGGTTGTAGCTTGCCCTGGAGTTCTCTGCCTTATTGTTTAGTTTGTCGGAGATTTCGATTGCGTAGTCGTATTTGCTGAGGAGAGTGTCAGTGTTGACGAATGCTATGCCGAGCGATGTGGAGTCTGTCGGGAGGACGGCACTCCCTTGTCCGTTTGGGGCTTGCTGGCAAGATGAGAGGAGGGTTGCGGCGATTGCGAAAGCGAAGAATAGCTTTTTCATTTGTATGCTATATCTATGATTTTTAGTTGCAGTTGTCTATCTGTCGTGGGAGCCCACCCGCCTCTCCGCCCTTTGGGGCGTTGGCGCGGAGGAAGTACAGAATTGGCGGGGTTTTTACAGGTGGCAAAGATATGCTTTATTTTTCAATAAATTGGGGAATCGGGTGTTTGCGAGGGGTAAAAAGTCAGTTTAGAGCTTTGTGAGCAGGACTTTGTCGATTGTGGCGTGTCCTGCTTGGATGATTTTCATTTCGTAGCCTTCGATTTGGATGACGTCGCCCTGCTCGGGAATGGACTGTTTCTCGCTGAGTATGAGTCCGGCGAGGGTGTCGTAGTCGTCGGATGTCGGGAGTTCGAGTCCGAAACGCTCGTTGATGTCGTCGACTTCGGCTCGGCCGGAGAAGATGAAAGTGTGGTCGTCGACTTTGCTCTCGACGCTGTCGTCCTCGTCGTGCTCGTCGTTAATCTCTCCAAAAATTTCTTCGAGTACGTCTTCGAGTGTGATGAGTCCGGAGGTTCCTCCGAACTCGTCGACTACGATGGCGATGCTCTTGTGCTGGCTGGTGAACTGTCGGAGCAGGAGGTTGGCCCTCATGGTCTCGGGTACGACGGCTATGGGGGACATCACCTCGCTGATCCTCTTGGCGCTCTTGAACATCTCGGAGACGTGGACATAGCCGACGATGTTGTCGAAGGAGCCGCGGTAGACGAGGATTTTGGAATATCCGGAGTCGACGAACTTGTGGTAGAGATTCTCGACGGAATCGTCGATGGAGATGGCTTCGATGTCGGTCCGGGGGACGTAGCAGTCGCGGACTTTGATTTTGGAGAAGTCGAGAGCGTTTCTCATGAGTTTGGCCTCGAGCCCGATGTCGGAATCGGAGTCGTCGGCTTTCTCGGCCTGTTTGGTGACGAGTTCGTCGAAGTCGACTCGTCCGGGGAGGATGGCGGCGTCGTTCTCAGGGGCTTTGGTTCTGAGGACGTGGCGGATAACGAAGGTTGCGGCCTTCTGCATGACGACGCCGATGGGGTAGAAGAGGATGTAGCAGATGAAGAGTGGTATGGCGAAGGCGTAGAGGACAGCCGAGGGGTTAATTTGTATGAGGCTCTTGGGCAGGAACTCACCTGTGACGATGACGATGATGGTCGAGAGGATGGTCTGGAGGAGGAGTATGATCGTGTCGCTGTGGACGTATGCGCCGATTATGGGGGTCACGGTGTCGGAGAAAACGAGTCCGAAGATGACCATCGTGACGTTGTTGCCGACGAGTATCGTGGCGATGAGGAGGGAGGGCTTGGCGTAGAAGATGTCGAGCATCTTGGCGAGTCGGGGGTGCCTGGGCCTCTTAATCTCGATGAGGAGCTTATTGGCGGAGAGGAATGCCATCTCGCTGCCGGAGTAGAAGGCGGAGAGGATGAGCATGGTGATGAGAACCACAATGTTGCTGGCTAATATGGAGTCCATGGGCGTGTGTGGGGATTATTTGGTGGTGGATGGGGCTGCGCAAGAGGCGAGGATGTCGTCGACGAGCGCGCGGAGGTTGGCGATGTCGGGAACGTCCTTGATTGTCATGATGAGCTTGTCCTTGACTTGTTTGAGCTGCGCCTTGCGAGGGTGGGACTGAATCCAATTGATGACGGCGGCGAAGACCGGCGACTGGTAGAACGCCGAGCGTTGGTCTGAAACGAAATAGAAAGAGACCTGGCCATTTTTGAGAATGGCCCTTTCGATGCCAATTTTCTGGGCTCGTATTCGGACCTTGACCACTTCGAGGAGCGCGGCGGCCTGGGGTGGGATGGAGCCGAAGCGGTCGGTAAGCTCGAGAGCGAAGCGGTCGATGTCTTCGTCGCGGTTCATGGAGTCGAGCTCTTTATAGAGCCTCATGCGTTCGGGGATGCTGGAGATGTAGGCTTCGGGGAAGAGAATCTCCTCGTCGGTGTCGATTTGCGTATCGGCGACGAATTGCGGGATGACGTCGTTGGCGGCCTGCGCGGCGTCTTGGTCGGCGAATAGTTCCTTGTACTCGGTGGTCTTGAGTTCGATGACCGCCTCGGCGAGAATCTTTTGGTAGGTCTCATAGCCCATGTCGGTTATGAAGCCGGACTGCTCGGCTCCGAGGACGTTGCCGGCTCCGCGGATGTCGAGGTCTTGCATGGCGATGTTGAAGCCGGCACCGAGGTCGGCGAACTCCTCGATTATCTGGAGGCGGCGGCGCGCCTCTTGGGTGAGGGTGGAGAGCGGCGGCGCGAAGAGATAGCAGAAGGCCTTCTTGTTGCTGCGTCCGACACGTCCGCGGAGCTGGTGGAGCTCTGAGAGGCCGAATTGGTGTGCGTTGTTGATGATGATGGTGTTGGCGTTTGGGATGTCGAGTCCGCTCTCGATGATTGTGGTGGCGAGCAGGACGTCGTAGTCGCCGTTTATGAAGTCGAGCATGATGCTTTCGAGGCGTGTGCCGTCCATCTGTCCATGCGCGACGACGGTCCGGACGTCGGGTAGCATCTTGCCGATGATGCGTTGGAGCTCGACGAGGTGCTCGATTCGGTTGTTGATTATGAAGACTTGCCCGTTGCGCGCGACCTCGAAGGCGATGGCGTCGCACATGGCCTGCTCGCTGAAAGTCTGTACCTCTGTCACGACGGGTTGCCTGTTGGCCGGGGGGGTCGCGAGGACGCTGAGGTCCCTTGCGCCCATGAGCGAGAATTGGAGTGTTCGCGGTATGGGTGTGGCGGAGAGTGTGAGTGTATCGACGTTGACCTTCATCTCGCGGAGCTTCTCTTTGACGCCGACGCCGAAACGT
Source organism: Bacteroidales bacterium (assembly GCA_017390085.1). Classification (GTDB taxonomy): domain Bacteria; phylum Bacteroidota; class Bacteroidia; order Bacteroidales; family Marinilabiliaceae; genus W3P20-009. Next base: position 4,981 of record JAFPDB010000004.1, read on the forward strand.
TGCTCCTCGTCGATGATGAGGAGGCCCAGGTCTTTGAACTTGACGTCTTTGCCGATGAGCCTATGCGTTCCGATGATGATGTCGATTCCGCCCTTGGCGAGCTCTTTGAGAATCTCCTTGACCTCCCCCGCCTTGCGGAGGCGGCTCGCGTATTCGACCTTGCAGGGGAATCCTTCGAGGCGTTGTCGGAAAGTGTTGTAGTGTTGGAAGGCGAGGACAGTCGTGGGGACGAGTATTGCCACCTGCTTGCCGTCGCAGACGGCCTTGAAGGCGGCTCTTATGGCCAGCTCTGTTTTTCCGAAGCCGACATCGCCACAGACGAGCCTGTCCATGGGCGCTTGGCGTTCCATGTCGGCCTTGATGGCCTTGGAGGCTTTGTATTAGTCGGGTGTGTCCTCGTAGAGGAATGAGGCTTCGAGTTCCTGCTGCATGTAGCCGTCGGGCGAGAAGGCGAAACCGCTTTCCTGTTTGCGCTTGGCGTAGAGCGCGATGAGCTCCCGGGCGATGTCTTTGACGCGGCTCTTGGCTTTGGACTTGAGCCTGTCCCAATGCGCGGAGCCGAGTTTCTCGACCTTTGGGGGTATTCCGTCTTTGCCTCGGTACTTGCTGATGCGGTGCATGGACTGGACATTGACGAGCAGGGTGTCGCCGCCTTGGAAAGTGAGCCTGATGGCTTCGAAAGTCTTGCCGCCTTGGGTCTGTGTGACGAGTCCGCCGAAGACGCCTACGCCGTGGTCGATGTGGAC
>JAFPDB010000237.1 GCA_017390085.1 Bacteroidales bacterium
GAACGCTTCCTTGTAATTGCGGGTGTACTGCTCGGCGCAACAACTTGGTGGTTCATACTCACACTTCTCGTCGGAATATTCCGCAAAATGCTCACCCTCCGACGCCTTCTCTACGTCACTCGCATCGCCGGCGCCATCATCGTAGGACTCGTTGTCGTGACGGGGGTCGTCGAAATACTCGGACACCTCTCCGCCAACTAACACCCGAGCCTGACCGCACCCCATTCCCCCTTTTTTACTATCTTCGTGTTCAATAGAAAGAAACACGAGGACAAAACATGCCCAACCCCTTATACCTCATAAGAATAGGTACCAAAGACCCGCGATTCGAACCCTCTTTAGAGCTCATGAACAACTCGTTCCCTACCGACGAACGACGTCACGACGACGAGCTTAGAGGATTAGTCGAATCATCCCCAATCTTCGCCTTCAACGTCATCATGGCCGACGGCGAAAGAGCCGGGCTAATAACCACCTGGAACTTCGGCAAATTCATCTACGTCGAACACTTCGCCATCGAACCCCGACTTCGCGGACACGGACTCGGCATCCGCGCCCTCCGTACACTACAAGAAACTTCCGCCCTCCCCCTCGTCCTCGAAGTCGAACCGCAACACACATCACCCGACGCCGCCCGACGAATCAAATTCTACCAAAGGGCGGGACTCAACCTTTGGGCTACCCCATACACACAACCCTCCTACGGCCTAGGCAAAGCACCCCTCCCCATGGCCCTCATGACCTACCAGCTCGAGGAAACACCAGAATGCACCCAAATCGTCAAAGCCATACTCTACAAAAACGTATACAAAGTCAAAACCATTGACATTCCACACGCGCTTTTTTAAGACAAGCTAAGAATCAAACCTCGCTTTTGTCACTATATTTGCCACAACGAGAAACCAATTCGAGGCAGGGCCAGGCACCACAAAACTACACTGCCTCCAAACAACACAATAGACACTAATGAAAGAAACGAGCACAAAGCAGAAAGCCATCCGCAAGGACAGGCGAGAAATGATTGAATACATCAATCTGCAGCTCGCCGCTCTTGGCCAACCAACATTCCAAGACAACGCCGAAAGCGATGTCAAGCTGGCTAACGCCAAATTCATGGACCTCACCAAAGACCTGGTCAACAGCTACCGCGAAAAAACAAGACTCCTCGGACAGCACCTCTGCCCAGTCGACCAACGCATCCAAAACTTCATCGACGACTACCTCAAAGACGTCAAGACACCAGACCAGTGCAAACTCCCGACAGAGTCCCTCATCCTCAGCCAGAAAGGACTCGCCCGAGAGCTCTCCCTGCCACCCGACTCCAACTCCTTCTTCGGCAAATACGTCTCCACCTACCGCGTCAAACAAGGCATCCTCAACAACCCCCTCAACGACAAGCGCACAACCAAAGGCACATTCCACATCGCCGAGGGCGGACTCCCTATACCCGTCGACAAGAAAGCAGTCCCTAAGGTCGCCTTCGCCCGAATGCTCGAGATAGCACTCCACCCAAGCGGCGAAATCAACCTACTCCCCTTCACCTCCAACCAGCCCGACAAGGCCCACACCATGGTCTCACTCCTCGTCAGGCCCATCGTCGTACCTGAAGTCCCCGGACTCATGACACGACGAAGCATGGAAGTCCACCTCTTCGCGCCAGGAAGCCTCGTCAGCTCACTCGACTTCGTCGAGACCGTATTCGGCAACGCCGGAGACCCGACACTCCCCGACAACGACGCAGCCCTCGACATCGACCACTGGACCGGACACACCGGATGCATCATCTTCGCGCCCCAACTCCTCCTGCTCAAAAAGAAAGACCTCGGACTCCCACACTACGACAACGCCACCGAAAGGCAACGAGCCGAAGGCATGTGCTGGCGCGACGAAAGCGAACTCTACAACGACGGCAGCTCCTTCAAAATCACCGCACGAGACGAACGGGGAGTCATCGTCACCCTCATCGCCGACAACTACTTCGGCTACGCCAAAAAAGAAATCAAGACGGAAATCAACTACTCCGCCAACCTCTTCGGACTCGCCGAGGAAGAACACGCCGGAGGCGCCATTGCCTTCTCCCGATCCATCATGTCCGACGACATCATCGGAGAACTCTACTCCAACAAACTCGACGGACTCTACACATTCGAGGAAGCAATGACACTCCTTGGCGACAGAGTAGACATCAACCCCGACGGCTACGCCACCGACAAAAAATACCCACAAGTCATCTACATCCCCGAGAACGCCGACATCCACATCGACCAGACCATAATCTCCTGGATGCACAACGGCCAAGAGAAAACACTACCACTAAGCCCCGAGAAAATCTACATACACCCCTCGGGAAACAAATTCCAGCTCGCCAAACACCCACAGCAACCACTCTGGCGCATCATCAACACATCGCCAGAAGGAATGCTCTGCCACAAACCGTGCACAGTCTCCGGCGGCGGAAAAAGCGAAATCTCCAAATCGATGCAGAACGCCATCATCTACGGCCCATTCAACATCGTCAACCTCGAGGAAGAC
>JAFPDB010000024.1 GCA_017390085.1 Bacteroidales bacterium
ATATTGACCGTGAAATTAAGGGACACTTACTCCGAAATGAGGGGACACTTTGATAATTTTTCGGCTTTCCACAAACTTTTCAGGCTGACAGTTGCCTACACTTTCTTGTTGGTCATTTTTTGCAAAATGTATTTCGCAAAATGCCTATTTGGAGGATAATTTAAAATGGCTCTAAGCGAAGAGGGCGGCAACATGATTATTGAATGTCAACTTTTGAATAGAAACGGCAACCTTGAAGATTTGGGACAAGGTGGGGGGCAAGATTTCTGGGAGCGTAAAAAAAATGAGACTTGGAGAGCCGAGCGACGGTGTCGTGGCAGTCCAAGTCTCATGTATACTACAGGTTGTTACTTGACGACTATTCGGCGGGCGATGTCCGCGCAGCGGACGATGTAGAGGCCCGGGGCGAGCGTGAGCTTGTCGCCAGAGGTGCGGGCTACGAGGCGGCCGGCGACGTCGTAGACGTCCTTGTCGAGGCCATCGGCCCCGGTGAAGGTGACTGACTGTCCGTTGACGGTGATGGCGAGGCTTTCGGCGTCGATGGTCTCGAGGGCCGAGGGGGCGAAGGAGACCTTGATTGTCGATCCGCCCTCGAAGGTGAACGTGGCCTCGGTGCCGGAGACGGCTATGGGCTTGTCGCCGCTCTTGATGCTGGAGGGGGCCTCGGAGAATTTGAGGGTTATCTGGCTCTGGCCGTTGGCGTAGATGGGGTATTCGAGAATCTTGTCCATCTCGTCGCAGGAGATTTCGACTTTGTAGAGGGCTTTGTCGGGGCTGCCGCTTGAGACTGGGACGCGTATGCCTTGCGCCCAGTGGGCGGTGTAGTTGCCGGTGAATCCGGGTCCGTCGTAGTTGAGCCAGTGGGCGACGAGGCCTGAGGCGTACTCTTCGTCGGAGAACGCGCACTCGAAGTTGAGGAACCTGGGTTCTTCGGGGTCGAAGTCGGGGAGGCTCTTGTTGGAGGCGTCTCGGCGGAGGGCTACTTTGGCTTTTTGTAGTTTCTGGTATTTGCCCGTGCAGAGGTTCTGCTTCATGGGTATCATCTTCTTGGTGCCGGCGGGTGTGATTGTCTCGTCGAGGTAGATGAAGCCGGTGATGGACTGCGCGCTGCTCTCTCCGATGAGGACTATCACGACGGTGGAGTCGCCAATCTGGGAGAGTTTGGAGTCGTCGACGATGACGACGCCGCTAAGGCCAATGTTGTTCATCTGTCCGTAGAGCTCTCGGGCGAATAGGCTGACGAAGATGGTGTCGTTGGAGCGGAGGTAGCTCGGGTCGGTTGGGTCGACGTAGAAGACGGCGTCGGAGAGGACGAGGTCGTTGACTTTGGCGCTGTCGGTGAGGGTGCCGAAGAGGCCTGCGGTCTGCGTCTGGAGGTTAGAGATGTTGGAGCCGTTGAGCGTGCCGCTGAATTGGCCTATTTGTGGGAGGCTGTCGAGCACTTGGGAGATGTTGCTGGCCGTGAGTGACTCGAAGTCGAGGTCCTGTGTGGTGAAGTCGATGTCGGACGAGATGTTGATGAGGGAGGCATTGAAGATGGTCGTGTTGGCGTCGGAGAGGAGGTCGAAGACGCCCCTAAGGTCGGTCGAGTCGTTTACTTCGATGTTGAGGTTTTGGGTCTCGGGGTCGGGTTCGGCGTCGAGGATCCTCGGGAGCATGTTGGGGACTGGGAATCGGCTGGCGACGTCGCTGTCGAGGTTGTCGCGGTCAGCAGGGCAGTTGAAGGTCCAGCGGGATGGGTCTTTGAAGAGGAGTAGGCTCTCGTCGAGGGTCCAGTGTATTTGGTCGATGGCGAGCTCTTCGTCTTCGGAGACCTCTTGGAGTGTGGCGTCGGCGTCGCACCATGCCCAGTTGCCGTAGGTGTACTGGACGTTTCCGTCGGTCGTGCTTACGGACTCGAGCGTGAGTGAGAATTCGGGGGACCAGGATGTCGCCTCATCGTCAAACATATTCATGGAGCAGAGGTTTGAGGAGACAACTCCATCGTTGAGGGCTGTCAGGGCTCCGATGCCGAGGGCGGGTTTGGTGCCGTCGGCGGGGAACGCAATGACGGCTCCTCCGGCGGCAATGTCGATGAGGGAGTATCCGGTCGAGAAGTGTTGCGCCTTGCTGATGAAGCAGTCTTCGATGGTGGCGCCTTCGTGGTTGAGGGCGACGCCGTTGGCGAAGCTCATACTGTGGATGGGATGTTGGAGGGAGACGCCGTTATTGAGGGTGACGGATAGGAAATCGGCTACGGTGGAGGATTTGACTGTTCCGTAGTTATGTGCCAGGAGTCCTCCGATGGCAATGTCCTGGTCGTCGAGAGAGTTGGCGAGCTCGACATAGAGTGTGGCCTCTTGCCTGACGGCTTCGACGAGGCCGTAGTTGACACGCGCGAGACCTCCGAATTGGGCGGCGGTGACGTTTATGTAGGTTTCGGGGATGTATAAGTTCTTGACGGCGCCAGTCGGGGCGATGCTATCGACGAGCGTCGGGTAGACTTTGATTGAGTGGCCGGCGCCGTCGAGCGTGACGTCGAGGTATGGGAGCGTGTTGGCATTAAGGTCATAGGACTCTATGTCGTTGAGGATTTTGATGCCTTTAATGTCGGTAATGACGTCGGCGAGGGCTTGGGCGGTGTTGTTCCAGTCGGTGACGTCGGATATGAGGGCGATGCCGTCGTCGTCGAGTTGAATTTGCGAAAGGATGTCTTCAGTGTCTTGCGCCATGAACGAGGGGACGGGCGCGCGGTAGGCGATGCTCTCGCTGCGTACGTTCGAGAGGAGGTCGAATCCCCAATCTTCGGGCGCTGCGAAGATTTTGGCCAGGTCGCTGGCGTAGGGCCACTTTTTGTCGAACTCGGTGAGTAGCTTGTAGTCGTTTTGACGAGGCTGCTCACAGGTGTAGACTAATTGGTAGTCTTTGATTTGAGGATGGTAGCCGTAGATTCGGAAAGGGTTGTTTAGGGGGTAGGTATATTGGACTTTGTCGATGGAAGAGAGTGTTCCCCTCGGGCAATAGACGTTGGAAATGGAGCCATTATTGACGCCAACCAGACAGCCGATTCCGAATTCGGTTGGCGTCGTGTTGTAGTCCCCTTCGACACTCACTGATATGCTGTCGCCTTCGCCTAAAGTAAGCGGGGTTATGGCTTTCTGATTTTTCACGCCGTCGATTTCCGTCGTCCTTATGACATCGAGAACGACGTCGGTTATGGAGCCGTTGGCGGTATTCTTGCCTACGAGTCCGCCTATGCAGAAAGAGTTGATCTCGAGGCCATAGTTTTGATAACCAAGGAGTTCGTTTTGGATGGAGGCGTAGAGATTGGAGATTTCACCGTCGTTGACGCCTACGAGACCGCCCAAGGCGATTTCGGGAGGATCTTGGATGAAATACCTTGGGAACAAAGACAGGTCGTTGGTAACGCTACCGATGAAGGAGCAGTTTTTAATCTCGCCCCTGTTGACCTTCGTGAGGAGGCCGTAGGAGCTGGAATACTCATTGCGGACATGGGTTTGCGAGCCATCGAAAAAGAAGTTCTTGACGACGGCTCCAGCGCCGATGGAGTCGAAGAGCGCGTAGGACTGCGCGAGATCCCAGTTGAAGTCGAGGAGACCCGAGAGCGAGAGCGTATGGCCGTTGCCGTCGACGACGACGTTTTGGAGGTTGCGTACAGAGTAGATAGGGAGTAATGCTGTGGAGTCTTCGACGATGTCTTGTGTCAGGACGATTTGGGAGACTTGAAGTTGGTCGAGGGCGTCGGAGAGGTGGTTCCAATCGTCGTTGGAGGTGACGGTGGCGACCCCGCCATTAACTTTGAGCGAACCTAAGTTTGGGGTTTTGCCCATGAGCGGAATAGGCGCGCGGTAGAAGATGGTGGTCTTGGAACTTGTTGAGTCGATGTGGAAGTAGGAGTAGTTGAAAGTCCACTCGTCGTTGTTGGAGAAGGCGAGTTGGGCGTGAGTTGGGATTTTGGCGGGGAGTGGCGTCATTTGGTGGGTATAGTAGAACTCGATTTCCGGTCCTTCGGGGAAGACGGGGGGGATGTACTTGATTGCCAAACTGTCGGCGTCGACTACACCGTTTGTACAGAAGATGTTGGTGACGTGGGATGTTACGTTGTTGTCAAAGCCTACATCTTCCGCCGCATGGTATGAGAAACTGACATTTTCTTCCGAGAAAACCGTACTGAAGTCCATGCTGTGTATGTTGCCTTGATAATCAATTTTTTCAGTATCGCTTGGGCGGACGTAGTCGCAGAAGACGTTGTTGACGACGCCGTCTTTCTCGTTGCATCCTACCACGCCGCCTATGAAGACGTGTGTCGGGTGATAGTTGGCGGTTATATCATTTCCGGGATAGAAATTCAGGCAGCAGTTCGCGTAAATGTTCTCGATGGTCCCGTAATTGACACCCACGACGCCGCCGTAGGCGACATACTGACTGTTGTCACTTAGGCTAGCTAAGGCGTTTTCCAGATACGCGTCACAGTTTGCGTAGACGGCGCAATTGGAGATTTTGCCGTAGTTTTCGGCAGTGATGGAGCCACAATGGGTGCCGAAAAGATGCATAGGACTGGAGCCTTGGGGGTCGACCTCGTAAAGCTTGAGGTTGGAGACCGAGCCACCCTCTCCAATTTTGGTGAAGAGACTGTACAGGAAAGAGGACATGGTGTGTCCTTTGGCGTCGAATGGGATGTTTAGTTCTATCTGTTGTTGGTCTTGCTGTTCGAACTCGATGTCGGCGGCCAACACGATGGCCTTGTAGTCGCTCTGTTCGAGAGACACGAGGGTGTTCCATCCGGAGTCGGTATAGACGAAAACAGTGTCGTTTACGATTTCATAGTCCGTCACTGTGGCTTTGTTGTAGGCCGAATCCTGATCGAAGGGGGAAATGTC
>JAFPDB010000238.1 GCA_017390085.1 Bacteroidales bacterium
CCGCAACATCGAGCTCTACTCACCCTCCTACGCCTTCTCGACGTGGCTCTTCAAGATAGCCTCCAACAACGGCATCGACTTCCTGCGCCGCAAGAAGTGCAAGCTCGTCAGCATCGACCAGGAGACCGACGACAAGGAGGACGGCGGATCACACCAAATAACAGTACCCTCCAACGCACCAGACCCGTCGGAATGCCTCATCAAGAGCCAGACCGTCGAGGCCGTGCGCGCCGTGGTCGACAAGCTCAAACCGCGATACAAGACGCTCGTCGAGCTGCGCTACTTCAAAGAGCTGAGCTACGAAGAGATTGCCGAGCAGCTCCAGATGCCGCTCGGAACCGTCAAGGCGCAACTCTTCCGGTCGCGCGAGTTGCTCTACAACATCCTGAAAAACACCGAAAACGCCCCCGATAAATGAGCATCGTAGAGACATATTTCCACGAACTCTCCGACACCCAAAAAAGCCAATACGACCAGCTCCAGACCCTCTACGAGGACTGGAACTCCAAGATTAACGTCGTCTCGCGCAAGGACATTGGAGAACTGATGACACACCACGTCCTCCACTCGCTCGCCATCGCCAAGTTCACACACTTCCGCCCGGGCACGCGCGTCGTCGACGTCGGCACGGGAGGCGGATTCCCCGGAATCCCCCTGGCCATCATGTTCCCCGAGGTCAGCTTCACGCTCGCCGACTCGATTGGCAAGAAGATAACCGTCGTGGAGGAGGTGGCCAAGGCTTTGGGACTCGGCAACGTGCGCGCCGTCAAGGCCCGTTCGGAAGAGCTGCGCGAGAAGTTCGACTTCGTCACGGGGCGCGGAGTCTGCAAGTTGGCGGAATTCGCCCGCATGACGCGCCATCTGGTCGACACCAAGCACTACAACAACGCCATCATGAACGGAATCCTCTACCTCAAGGGAGGCGACATCGGAGGCGAGCTAAAACCCTTCGGCCGAAACGCCCTCTGGTGCGACATCGCACCCTACTTCCCAGACATCCCGTTCTTCGCCGAAGACAAGCGGATTATCCACATCGAGATATAGCCTCCCGCCTTTTTCGACGCTCGAAAAACATAAGACCCCGCGCGCCACGACGGACCAACAGCCCGAAACAAGGCATGTCCGCGGCGCGCGGGGTCCCGCTCTTCTCTCCTCCGCCAAATGTTCAGAAAACTCATACTCGCCATCGTAGCCACGCTCATGGCGGCCAGCGCCACGGCACAATTGGTGTCGGTGGCCGACAGGGTGCCGACCGACACCCTCCTGCGCGTCTTACAGCCACGCCACATCCGCCTCGATCGCCCCATAGTCGTCAAGACAATAGTGAGCGACGGCCTCCACACCGTCCGCGTCAGACTCTCTGACAACGCCGCCCTCCTGCCCCTGACGCGGGCCCAAATTGCCGAAGCGCAAGACAGCCTCGGCCGATGGCTCGGCATCCAGCAGGTGAGGCTCGAACTCCGGACGAGCAAGACCGACCTGACAAGCCAAGCCACCGACGACGTCACGACTTGCGGAATGCCGCCCCACGCCTCGCCAGTCGTGAGGCAGGCCGACGCCCCGACAATGCCCCTCCGCGGACGGAACATCGCCCTATGGCCAAGCCACGGACGCTACTACGAGCCGTCGCTCGCCCGATGGGAGTGGCAGCGCGGCAGGCTCAACACGACAGTCGAAGACCTGCTCACCCCGTCAATCGCGCTACCGTTCCTGATCCCGATGCTCGAGAACGCCGGAGCCATGGTCTTCACCCCCCGCGAACGCGACACCACCCGGACGTGCGTAATAGTCGACGACTCCGAAACGGGCTTCGCCGCCACCCTAAAGCCCATCGGCAAAGTTCAGGGCTACGCCAAACACGGCCGCCTCCGCGGCAAGACAAACCCCTTCACACTCGGCAACGCGCTGAGATTCAACATGACGGACGGCGACTCGCTGACGTTCAGCGGAGTCGCGGAATCGACAGGGCCCATGATGGTCTACATCGCCTACCCGGCCACGCCCGACGCCCTCGGCACTGTCGACGTGACGGTGCGCCACTCGGCCGGCCAGACGCACTACACTCTCGACCAGCGCATGGGCGGCGCGATGTGGATGCCGCTCGGGACGTCGCCTTTCCGCGAGGGGGCCGCATGGAGCGTGACCATTAAGGGCCAAGGCCCCGTCGCGGCCGACGCCGTACGCATCGGCGGCGGAATGGGAACTGTGGAACGCAACGGCGACGTGAGCGGAATGCCCGCCTGGGCGGAAGCCGCGCGTTATTACCTCCAGACCGACGGTTTCGACCACTCAAAAGTCTTGAGCCAAAGCAACGGGCTAAACGAGTATACCGACGACATCAATTGCCGCGGCGAATGGGTCAACTCGCTCATGGCTGACAAGCATATCCAAATCGACATGGCCCTGGCCCTCCACACCGACGCCTACGTCACGACAAACGACTCCGTCATCGGCACCCTCTGCATCATCACCACCGCCAAGAAGGGAGGCAAGCTGGCCGACGGGCGCAAGACCCAGACCTCGCGCCAATTGGCATGGCTCGTCATGAACGCCCTGCGCTCCGACATCCACCGCGGCTGGAACAAGGACTGGGTTTTCCGCGGAATAATGGACAAAGGGTATTCGGAGAGCCGCCGCCCCGACGTGCCGACGTTGCTCCTGGAGCTCCTGTCGCACCAGAACGTGGCGGACATTGGCTACGCCCTGCACCCCGCCTTCCGCCACGACGCCGCGAGGGCAATCTACAAAGGAATACTGCGCTACCTGTCGGGACCCGACGCGCCAATCACTCCCTTGCCGCCGAGCCGCGTGGGCCTGCGCTTCGCGCCTGGCGACTCGCTCGCCCTCCATTGGAGCTTCACGCAAGACACCCTCGAGCCCTCGGCGACGGCGGAGAGGTACGAGGTCTACCAAGGCGAGCGCCTCATCATGACGACGACCGACACCACGGCCCTGATATGCCAACCCCTCGACGGCATGATACGCTGCTACAAAGTCGTGGCCATTGGCCCGGGCGGCCGAAGCTTGCCCTCCGAGGCCGTCACGGCGTGCATATGGAAGAGCGGCCGCAAAGCATTGCTGGTCGAGGGCATGGACCGACTCGGCGCGCCCGCCACGCTGCGCTCGCCAAGCTGGTCCGGAGTCCTGATGGGCCAAGACCCCGGCGCCCCATGGGACGGCGACGTCTATTCGACTGGCGAGCAATACGGCTTTGACACGGCAAACCAGTGGACAGACGACGACTCGCCCGGCTGCGGGGCCTCGTATGCCGACAGGGAGTGCGTCCCGCAAGCCGGCTCCGCCACGAGGTCGGGCGAGCCGTCGGCCGTAGCCGTCGGGATTCGCTTGGAGGGCTACTCCTTCGTTGGCGTGACAAAAAGCTTTTTCGACGCCGACACTTCGGGGCAAGACACCACGCGCTACTCCTTCGTCCGCATAAACCTTGACCGCCAGCGCGCTACGCGCTACGGCAACGCGGCCATGCGCCACCAGATATACACGCCAGGGTTCCGTCGCCACGTCGAGCAGATTGTCGCCACAGGCGTGCGGACTGTCGTCAGCGGCTGCTTCGTCGGGACGGACATTGCCGACGACGAGACCCTCGGATGGTGCGCGCACACCCTCGGCTTCAAGCCTCGCACGGCTCACGCCACCCGCACGTTCGCCCTCACGGCGTCGCCACGATGGATGCGCGAGAACTGCCTCACGGGCCGCAGGCGCGACGTATGGCTCCAGCAGGCAGACGCCATAGAGCCGGCATCGACGGCGGCGAAGACAGTATGCCGCTACGCCGACTCGCAAATGTCGGCCGCTGTCGAATATGGAAATGTGATTGTCTTGGGATTGTAGGCCTACTCGGCCTTAGCCGCCCTGAGCTGCGGCATGAGCCACGCGAACCACAGGGCGAGCGCGCCAAAGGAGAAAACGCCACCCACGATTCCGATCCAGCTCACCGAGGCGGCTGCGCAAACGACGCCACCGACGGCGGCTCCGGTGCCGATGCCGAGGTTGAAGATGCCCGAATAGATGCTCATGGCGACGGCCGTCCCGTCGGGCGGCGTCAAGGCGATAAGCTCGCTCTGCGAAGCCACGTTGCAGCACGTGTTGCACACGCCCCACAAGAGGCTCACGCCAACGACGAGCCACGCGGCGACGCACGATGGCCACAAAAGTATGAGGCACACCGACATCCCGGCCGTCATCCAACCAATGAAACGCAACGGCCCCCTGACGTAGAAGCGCGCAAACACCTGACCCGCAATGATTCCCGCCACGCCGAAGAGCATGAGCGTGAGCGTAATGGCCTCCTCGCCCATCATGGCGACCTTGGCAAGAAACGGCTCAATGTAGCTGTAGGCGGTATAGTAGCCAATGACCCATACGAGCGTGTAGGCGTAGATGCCAAGCAACGCTTTGTTGGAAAGAAGCACAGGGAGCCGCCTGACGGAGAACTTGCCGCGGCTCGGGAGCGACGGCAGCGTGAGGGCCATGAAGATGAGTACGAAAGCGGCGAAGCCACCCACGCACAAGAACGTCATCCGCCATCCGACCCACAAACCAATGGCCCGCCCGAGGGGCAGACCAAGAATCATGGCCACAGCCGACCCCGTCACTATGGTGCTCAGCGCCAAGGCCTTATACTTCTCCGCCACGATGCGCACGGCCATGGGCGAGACGATGCTCCAGAAAATAGCGTGGCAGCAGGCCACCCCGATACGGCAAGCCATCAGCAGCCCGTACGACGTCGAGAGCCACGAGAGGCACTGGAAGATGGCGAAGAATCCCGTCAGCAAGAGCATCAGCCTGCGCATCTCCATGCGGCTGGCCAATATCATGAGCGGGAGCGACATGAGGCAGACCATCCACGCGTAGACCGAGATTAGCATCCCTGTCTCGCTCTCCGTCTTCCCGAAATCGGTGGCAATGTCGGTAAGCAGCCCTATGGGGACGAACTCTGAAGTGTTGAAAATGAAGGCTCCCATCGTCAGGCTTACGAGCGCCGCCCATTGGCGAGCCGTCATCTTGCCGCCCGTGCCCTGTTGTCCTGTTGTCATGTCTTTTTGGCGTTGGCTTTGTGGTTGTGTTTGTTCGTGGGAGCAAATTTACCGAGCTAATGGCTATGCGGCTGCTAAAAAAGGATAAAAAGGAGGGTTTGACCTCTCAAAACGTGATGATTAGGCCGCACCTGAACACTGCCCGCCGCGCACTCCCCCACTCTGCGCCGCGGCCACGCCGCTACCGCAAAATGACACCGTATGTCACAACAAAACTCGCGTTATGCCGTAAAAACGGACATTTCCTATCTTAAACTTACCTCTTTAAAACAATGGAAGAAACACTCAAGTCTACCCTGACGAACCTCATCCCGCAGGCCATCTCCTACTGCAAGATGCTCATCGTGGCCGTGATCCTCCTCTTTGTCGGCTTCTGGCTCATCAAGAAGCTCATCCGCGGGCTGAAGAGCGTCATGACGAAGCGGAACCTGGACCCCACGCTCACCTCTTTCTCGCTGAGCGTCATCAACATCGCCCTCAAAGTCCTGCTCCTCATCAGCGTCATCTCCTACGTCGGAATCCCAATGACGTCGTTCGTGGCAATCCTCGGCGCGGCATCCCTCGCCGTCGGCATGGCCTTGCAGGGCACGCTCCAAAACTTCGCCGGAGGCGTCATGCTCCTGCTCTTCCGCCCCTTCAAGGTTGGCGACTTTGTGGAGCTCGGCGGATTCAGCGGAACGGTTAAGGAGATTCAGATCTTCAACACCTTCCTCACCACGGGCGACAACAAAGTGGTCCTGATCCCCAACGGCGGAATCTCCACAAGCTCCATGACCAACTACAGCAGGATGCCCGAGCGCCGCGTCGAC
>JAFPDB010000025.1 GCA_017390085.1 Bacteroidales bacterium
GACGTAATCGAAAATGGCGGCTACCAGCTCGAGCCCAATGTCGAGGACCTTTGGATGCCTGCCTGCACGCAGCCCAATGGCGACGACTACGAGTGGATAACCACCTACGCCGGCAAGCACTACAACGCCAACGGTTGGCAAGCAGGCCAAAACGGCATCTCAAAAGAGTTCATACTCAACATCAATTGCAACACTACGCAAGACTACAACGGCCGCTCCGGAGGCAATGTCGTCCAGGTCTTCCTAGGCGCCCGCAACTCCGCCTGCCCGCCCTTCGCGACCGGTTGGGGCATCTGCGTGCCAAACCCCAAGTTCGTCGAGCAGTTCAGCAACCCGCGTATGCAGCACAGCGTGGTCGACTATCGCGGAATCGGCTTCGAGGCGCAAAGCGACTTCAAGAACTGCCTAAGCGACACCTACGAGTACACGGGCTACGGCATCAAGAAGTACGCCCCCCTCTGTTTCGCCGACGGCACCAGGGAGGCTAACGCCTTCGAGCTTGGTGAGAAGCACATGAACATCACCTACTACGTCAACATGACCATCATCCGCTACGCCGACGTCCTCCTCATGCACAGCGAGCTTACCCAGAGCGCCGACGGCCTCAACAAGGTCCAGAAACGCGCCGGCAAGTCCGCGACCCCCTACTCCGAGGAGGCTCTCCGTACCGAACGCGCGCAAGAGCTCGCTTTCGAGGGCATACGCTACTGGGACCTTCTCCGCTACGGCCAAGGAGGCTCCTACGCGGCTGAGCAGATTGCAAAGATGCAAAATGGCGTCTCCGTCAAGAATGGTGGTGTTGAGGCCACGACCTCTTTCGACGCGGCCAACCTGACCGCCAAGAAGGGTATCTTCCAAATCCCGAACACCGAGATCACCCTCTCTGGCAACGTCCTCGACCAGAACGCTGGATGGTAAGAATAGTCCCATCAGGTTTTATTCTCTAATCCAAAACTGATAACAAAATGAAACTAAGATATTTATCCATAGCTCTCGCGGCGGCCATGCTTGGTCTGGCTTCTTGCCAGCCCGACGAGTACAGCCTCGGTGGCACCGTATACTCCGCGCAAGAACTGACGCAAGGCTCCACCTACACCGTTCAGGCCGACAAGGATAATCCGAATATCATACACATCGCGGCCAATGTAGCCAACGGCGTGACCCCCCAATGGATTCTCCCCGACGGCTCCACGAGCCAGAAGAGCGCTATCGACCTCAACCTGCCCTTCGCGGGCGAATACACCCTCACCTTCGGAGTCGTCACACCTGGAGGCGCAGTCTACGGCGAACCCTACACTTTCAATGTCGTCGGCAACGATTTCAATATGCTCGGCGACGAGAAGTGGGCCTACCTCGCAGGCGGTGTAGGCAAGTCTAAGAGGTGGGTCCCCGTCGACCGCAACTATGGCGTTGGCAGCTGCACGGGCCCGGTCATGTATTGTAATCCCGACGACGTCCTAAACGACGGTAGCGGAAGCACCGACCTCGCTTTCGAGGCCTTCAAGCCCAACTGGGACCCCGGTTTCCAAGATTGGCTCATCCCCGCCAACGACCCCTACATGGACTCCTACATGGAGTTCGGACTCGATGCCGCTAAGGGGTGCACCCTCAAGATGTTCCGTGGCGGCGACGATAAGGACCTCGTGGGCACTTTCTCGCTCAGTCTCGACGACGCCTCACACCCGACACTCTCTTTCAATGGAGGAACATTCGCGCTCCACAATGTCGCTTTCGACGAGGTTTGCGCCAACTATACTCAAGCCATCAAGATTGTAGAGCTTACACCCTACATCCTCCAGCTCGCTACCATGCGTACCAACTCCGAAGGAGCTTGGTGGCTGATTTGGAACTTCGTCGCAGAGGACGTCCAAAACGGCTCCGTCGAGATTCCCGTCGAGGAGCAGCCCATCTCCGCAGCCAATGTCGTCCCCATCGAGGACCTCAACCTCGCCGAGACGCTCTTCCAGCAAGATTTGAACGGAGTGACAGCCACTCTGAACTCCGTCACCTACAACATCAACGCCGACCTCCCCTACGGCTACCAATGGTGGAACGCCGGCAGCGCCGAGTGGGAAGCATCTTCCGAGTCCGACTACGGCTCCAAGCCTTGGCTCCCGACTCTGAACCCCATTGAGGATTTCGCGCTCGTCCTTTCCAAAAACGCCGACGGCACCTACGCCTACGAGGTCGAGGACTCCAATATGAAAGGCACTTTCACCATCGAAGGCAACACGCTCAAGTTCTCCGACGAAATCTACTTCTTCACCACCGAGGGAGCCGAGTTCGCCACCGACGAGATTGTCGTCACCAGAGCCTCCGTCGCCGACAATGAGTTCTTCTTCTCCGTACCCGATGAGGTCAACTCCGTCAATCAGGTCTCTAAGTACAAGTTCGTCAAGCTCAACCAGAAGGTTGTCGGCGGCGCCGCCAATGGACCTGTCGAAGTCAAGGTCAATCAAGATCTCGTACAGTGGAACTTCGGCGACACTGGCGGCAAAGCCATCCGCGTCACGCTCTACAACACTTGGTCCGGCCCCACCGACGCCATCGACATCAAGGCCGCCAAGCTCAAGAAGGGCAAGACCATGAAGATCTCCTTCAAGATCAACAGCGGCGTCACTTGGAACGATGGGGCTGAACCCCTCGCTATGGTCCGCCATAATGTCGAACTCGACGGTCTCACTGGCTCCAATTGCGCATGGGATAGTTTTGGCGACGACGCTGTTAAACTCAATAAGGACGGCGAGACCACCATCTCCCTCGTCAACAACGGCACCACGGCCGCAGACTTCTCCGCCGGCTCTCTCCAAATCGTCATCCAGATCGACTCGCAGTACACCGCAGATCACGATCTCTGCGAGATTGAGCTCGACGAGGAGGACGAACCTGTCATCACTGGCGAGGTCAAGATCGTTATCGAGTAGTTACATTAAGTTATTTCCCCTCTCATGCCCGGCGGGGCGCTTGTCCCGCCGGCGCGCATGGGGAAAAAACGAATGACAAGACGTATCCAAATTATGAAAACAAAAATATTTGCAGCCATCATGTCGCTTGCCCTCGGCTTCTCGGCCGTCTCTTGCGACGATGACGACGATTATTCCGTCGCTACCGGCACGCTCGTCAAGTCCGTCACGACTGGCTCCAGCGACGTGACGGCGACCTCCGCCAAGCTCAACGCCACCGTCAGTGGCTTGCAGTCGCAAGACGCAAGTGCATACACCGTCGGCTTCTTCTACGGCAATTCCGAGAACGACCTCTCCAACTCCATTACCGGAACTCTCGACGGCGAGACAATCTCCGCCGAAATCACTGGCTTGACCAACGGGCAGGTCCTCTACTATCAGGCTTTCGTCATCCTACAGAAGACGCTCACCTACAAGGGCGAGGTCAAAGGTCTCACCACGACAAACGCCAAGGTCTCGACCGCCGATGCCGCCAACATCAACTCCTTCGGCGCGACGCTCGCAGGCGCCTCCACCGACGCCCCTGCCGACGCCAAGGCCGGTATCGTAATCTCCGCCTCCAGCAAGGAGGAGGCCGTACGCGCCGGTCTCATGGTCGAGGCCGACGACGTGGCCTCAATCTCCGTCAGCCAGGCCGGCCTACTCCCCGGGGCCACATACTACTACGCCGCTTGCCTCGACCTCGGGACGGGCAAAATCTTCGGCAGCGTGAAGCAGTTCACCACTAACCCATACGCCGTCGACGTCAACGAGCAATTCGTCGACCTCGGACTCTCCACCAAATGGGCCAAGGCCAACATCGGCGCCGATAAGCCCGAGCAACTGGGAGGCCTCTTCTCCTTCGGCGACATGACCGCCGTCGACAACTCCACATCCCTCAACGACATCGCTTCAGACATCTACAAGACCGCCAACGACGTCGCCTTCAAGTTCTACGACGGAAAGGCCACAATGCCTACCGCCGACGAGTTCGAGGAGCTCTTCAAACTCTGCAAATCCGAATGGACTGAGCAAGATGGAGTCAAAGGATGCAAGTTCACCGGCCCCAACGGCAATTCCATCTTCCTCCCTGCCGCAGGCAGCCGCACTGGCAACATCGTAACCGAGCAAGGCGTCAAGAGCCTCTATCTCACAGGCTCAGTCAACCCATCCAAGAGCGATTTCGCCATAAGCTACGAGATCGCGGCGGGAGTCGGAGCCAAGACGTCCACTCCGCGCTTCCAAGCCCTCTCCGTCCGCGCCGTAACCGTCGCCAAGAACCAGCCGTTAGAAAAGGCGCTCCTCAACAAGAAGTGGGTGCTCGACATCAAGACCGATGGCGACACCTATTCCGCCGAGAGCTACATCTTCCCCGGGCCTCTCGCCTACTACGGGACCGACGACTCTTGGGCTACCGTGACTAACAACGAGCCCACATTAGGTGGGGACCATTGGAACTGGAGCCCCGACTTCGCCGGCAACACATGGCTCGGCCCCGCCTGCGACTATGGATACATGGAGTTCAAAGAGGATGGTACTGTCAAAATCCATCGCCGAGTCGTCACCGCTGGCGAAGACGGTGGTGAGCTTGTAAACTACGTCGATGAGGATGGCACCTACAAGGTCAACGAGGCAGACAAGACCATCACCCTCTCTGTCGACGTCCTCGGCTTCAGCAACTTCAACAACCTCACCCTCGACGCCAAGACCAACCTCAAGATTCTCTCCCTGACCGACGAGTCCATGCAAATCGCCATCCTCCGCGACCCCGGTCTCTCCGGCGATGGCGCTTGCCAGCTCGCTTATCAATACGTCACGCAAGAAGTCGTCGACTCCAACTTGGCCGTCAAAGTGGCTCTCTCTGCTGTCGACTCCAGCTGGGCTGGTCAATGGGGCTACGCTCTCGAAAAATACTCCCCGCTCGAAATCGAGCTCGATGAAGACGGTGTGATCTCCGGAACGGCAACCTTCAACGGGTCGATGGCCGACGCTAATGTCTTCCTCGTCGATTTCACCCGTTTGCGCAAATACTTCCCCAACGCCATGGCGAACATCACCTCCATCAAGGCCGACGGAGTTGAAGTGCCTTTTGACGCAAGCCGAGTCCGCTATGGCGACCTCGAGAACAATGGAAACTATCGAGTCGAGCTCTTCAACCAGTTTGGCGACACCCATCTGGCCGGATGCAGCCCATTCAGCAACAATGAGACCGACCTTCAGCAAGAGCCGGCCATCTCTTTCGCCAACACGCTCGAAATCTCCTACGTTATTGTCCGCGACGCCCAGTTCCCAATGACCCGCGACGTCAATTTCGTAACCGTCAACAGCTCTTGGCAAGGAACCTGGGGAACGAAAATAGGCTCAATCACTGTAAACTACGACGAGGACTCTCACCTCTTCTCTTGCGAGCCACAGACTTTCGAATTCACCTACGATGCCGGTGACGTCGATTTCTCTGGCGGAACAATTATGACCCTCTTCGAGATTGCCGACCTCTACGGCTGTTTCCCGGCCGCCCATGCCACGCTCGACGAGCTGACAATCGACGGCGAACCCGTCGCCTACGACGCCACCAAGGTCCTCGATTCCAACGAATGCCCCAAATACCGTCTCGAACTTTGGAACTGCTACGGCAGCACGAAGAGCGACTGCGCATTCGGAACGCCAAATGGCGACGTCATGGAAAGCCTCGGCTTCACTTCCAGCTTCAAGACCAAGGTCACTTTCCACGGCCTTGCGCCAAAACCAGAATTTGAATAGGCCTCGAACGCCTTTCAAAAACTGATTGATAACTTTGTCAAAGCCCCGCCGGAGACACGATTCTCCGCCGGGGCTTTGAGCTCTGTCGCTTTCCCGCCGCGGGCGGTAGGCTTCACGTTTGCCCTTTTAAGCACAATTTGTTAACTTTATTGACGTTCTGCGCATTTATTACCCCTAAGTGTTAACAAGCGCAATACTTCCTAAAAACATATCCCTCGCCTACCTTTAACCTTAACGCCTAACTTTGCAAATATTAAAAACTCTCTACCCAATGAATAGTTTCGTAAATCATCTAAGGAAATACATGGCTCTCGCAGCCGCGTTTTTCTCTCCCCTCGTCGTCATCTCTTGCGGCGACGACGAGGGCGGTTCTGACTCCCCGAGCGTCAAAATCGAGGTCAAAACAGTAGCTTTCGATTCGCACTGCC
>JAFPDB010000239.1 GCA_017390085.1 Bacteroidales bacterium
ACAACAAGCCTACGCCCGCAACAATCCTCGAGTCCATGAGAGACCTCTGCGGCACCGACGAGACCGTCCTGACGGGCAACACCCTCGCCAAGCTCGACCCGTCCACCAACCTCGTCGAATATGGCGAATGGCAGGTCGCTGAGGGCTCTGGCAACATCCTCAGCCCCAGAAGCTCCGTAACGCGTGTCACCGACATTCCTTTCAATGTCAAGGGCAACCGCTACAACTGGGTCGTACGCCGTGTCTACAACCAGTCATTCACCTGCGTCGACTACGCGTCCGTAACCATCTACAACAACACCATCGACGCCAAAGCCGGCGACGACGACCTCATCTGCGGAACCGATTACGACCTCAGGGCCTCCAGCCCATACCCGGGTGTCGGCGAATGGTCCATCGTTGGAGCGGCAAGCGCTGGCAACTTCATCGACAAGAACAACCCCAACACCAAGATCGAAGGCCTCGCCAATGGAGCCAACGTCCTGAAGTGGTCCGTCAAGTACAAAGACTGTCTGACCACCGACGAGGTCAAAATCTACAACGGCAACCCGAGCACGCCTCACGCAGGCGACCCGCAAGACGTCTGCGTCACCTCCGGCGAGGGGCAGGACATGGTCACCCTCAACGCCGCCGTGCCCGAACTCGGCATCGGCCACTGGATGACAATGTCCGGCACTGCCGACTGGGACGAGGACACCACCTCCTTCGTCGACCAGAACTGGCTCATCCACGAGGCTGAGAAAGAGAAATGGTCTGCCCAGCAAAAGCAGCAAATCGACTCCGACGTGCCAGCCGACGACCCATCGCGCGTCTGGTACCACGACCGCACCAACGAATGGGCCCAGGCAATGGAGAAGAACCTCTTCAACGCCAAGGCGCACATCAAGATCGGCAAAGGCGCCAACACCTACCGCTGGTTCGTCGAGAAACGCAACGCTGTGCCCGTCATGCTCAAGACCTGGGACGGTATGGCCGACAGCACCTACGTGATCCGAAACATCACCTGCTCACTCTACGACGACGTCGTCATCACCAACCTCAACCCGAGCGACCCGCAAGTCGGCGAAGACCAGGTCATATGCCGCAACTACTTCGAGCTGACAGCCGTCAAGCCCACCTACGGAACAGGACTCTGGACCATCGACGGACAAGGCGGTGCCAAGATCGCCGACCCGTCCGCGCACGACAGTAAGGTCTCCAACCTCGCCTACGGACAGACCAACTTCAAGTGGACCGTCTCCGTCAACGGCCAGTGCTCCAAGTCGAAGATCCTCTACGTCCACAACATGGCTGCCTCGCAGGCCAACGCCGGACCGAGCGTCCCCATCTGCGAAGAGACCTGGACACTCGACGCCAACAAGCCCGTCATCGGTCAAGGCCACTGGGAAGTCGCCTCAGGCAACTACACCTCCATCGACCAGGACGGACAGCAAAAGGCCACATTCTCCGACCCTGAAGATCCTAAGGCAACCGTCTCCAACCTAATCTTTGGCAACAACGTCTTCCTCTGGATCATCAAGAACGAGGGACAGGTCATCGGAAAGAACTACTCATGTACCAGCACCGACTCAGTAGTCATCAACTACAGGGTGCCTGACCAAGCCGTCGCTGGCAACAACCAGACAATCTGCCTCGACCACACCGTAATGAACGCCAACAAGCCAACATTCGGAACCGGCCACTGGGAGATAATCCAAGGAGAGGGCACCATTGTCGACTCCACCGACGCACACACCCAAGTAGTCGACCTCTCCTACGGCGAGAACATCCTCCGCTGGGTTGTCTCCTACCTCGAGTGCTCCACTGACAGCGACGTAGTCATCTACAGCCAGAAAGCCGAACCATACGCCGGCGAAGACGACGTCACCTACTCCGACACCTACCAGCTCAACGCCGGCAACCCCGGACGCCTCAGCGGCTACTGGGAAGTCCTCGGCAACGCTGACAATACCGAGTACGGCGGCTCCAAGGTCGAGTTCGACGACCCGACCAAGTTCAACACTTACGTACGCGGTCTCCGCAGAGGTGTCAACACCTTCCGATGGGTCATCGAGACACAAGACTGCAAAGTCTTCGACGAAGTCTCCATCGCCTACAAGATTGTACCCACCGCAAGCTTCTCCGCCGATAAGGAAGACGGCTGCTTCCCGCTCACCGTCCGCTTCACCGACGCAAGCCTCAACGCCTCCAAGTACAACTGGGACTTCGGCGACGGTACAACCTCCACCATCCGCAACCCGTCACACACCTTCCAGTTGCCTGGCAACTACGAGGTACGACTCAGCACCCCGGGCCCGGACGGCCTCTCCAGCGACACCTCAATCTACATCACTGTCTACGACCACCCGGTCGCAAGCTTCGATGCAGCGCCACAACTTGTCTACATCCCCGAAGACAAGGTACACTTCATCAACCGAAGCACTGGCGCCACAGAATTCCTCTGGAATCTTGGCGACGGCTCCACCTCAACCGAGAAGAACCCCCTCTACACCTACAAGCACGAGGGCTTCTACACCGTCAGTCTCAAAGTCTGGAACGAATACGGATGCGAAGCCGACACCGTCAAGGAGAGCTTCATCGAAGCACGTCGAGGAGGATTCATAATCTTCCCCAACACCTTCGCCCCGCGTGCCGATGTCTCCGGCGTCAACAGCATCTACGGAGTCAACGCCACATTCCGACCCGTATACCAAGACGTCGAGACCTTCAATCTGCAAATCTTCAACAGGTGGGGTCAGCTCGTCTACGAGACCAAAGACATCAACACCGGTTGGGACGGCAGATTCAACGGCACGATCGTTCCCGAGGGCATCTACACTTGGGTCGCCAAGGGCAGATTCCTCAGCGGCAAGGAATACACCAAGTCCGGACAGATTTTCGTAATCAGGTAAACCGCCCCATATTCTACCACCGTAACCATATCTTAGGAAATCACGAATAAGGATGGGCGCCAACCCGCGCTCTCCGCGGGATTAAAACCACCAACCGCGGCCCGACGGCAAAACGGGAGGGGGAGACACCAAGCCCCCTCCCAACCATCGGCCCTCGAGACGGAGGTCACGAAACTAACGATGATGAGACACACGAAGAACATAGAGCTATCGGCGGCACTAAAGTCGCTGCTTGTGGCCGCGCTGACAATTCTCATGCCGCCGCCACAAGCCACGGCGCAAGACGCGTCGCTCTCCCAGACCTACCAGTCGCCGCTCTACCTCAGCCCCTCTTTCACGGGTCTGACCAATGGCACGCGTTTCTGCTTCAACTACAGGAACCAATGGCCCGGCATAGGCAGCGCCTATCAGGATTATGCATTCTCCGCCGACTATTTCTTCAACCGCTTCAATAGTGGACTGGGTCTCATGTGGCTTTGCGACAATGCCGGCAAAGGAATGCTCCTCGACCACGCCATCTCGCTCGCCTACGCCTACGAGTTCCCCATCACCAAAGACATCTTCGTCCGACCTGGCATCTCCTTCGATTTCCGACATAAGTCCATCGACCGCAACAAGATGATCACCTGGACCGACATCTCCAGCGACGGCCTCATCACCCCGGGAGGCTTCGGCTCCAGCCTTGACATCGAGAGAACCCGCGTCTCCAAGTTCGACGCCTCGGCATCCGTCATGGTCTACAACGACGACTGGTGGGCAGGAGTCACATTCAACCACCTCGTCCAGCCCGATATGTCTTTCACCGACTCAAAAGACAAAATCGGACTCAAGACCACCGTCTTCGGCGGCTACCGAATAACCTACGAGGATAGCTACCGAGGCTCCGAACCCAAGACCATAACCATCTCCGCCAACTACAAGCACCAATACCAATTCAACCAGCTTGAGCTCGGCGTCTCTTGGTACTACTACCCGATCGAGGTCGGTGTCAACTACCGAGGCCTATTCTTCAAAGTAGCAGGCGAAATCTCCAACAACGACGCTGTCATCCCAAACCTCGGCATCAACATCGGCCCTCTCCGCCTCGGCTACAGCTACGACCTCACCATCTCAGATTTCAGCTCCTTCGGCAATGGTGCCCACGAGGCCTCGCTCATCTACCGACTCATCCCCGACGACATGAGGCGTCGCTCCTACAAGATGAAGCCAGTGCCATGTTCCGAGCCTATCATGGGCTATAGCTACTCGGGCAGCGGAAGCCGCAAAGCCCGCGCACGCCGAGGAGTACGCTAACCCCTTACCCAAAACCGGAACAATCCTGAGCCTCAAGCTCATCTCCAACGCGCACACCCGAAGCCGCGACGCCCACAGCGTCGCGGCTTCTCATTCCTGACACTCCCCACAACTTTCTCAAAACCTCATCACCACAACCGACGTAAAACACACTACAATATAAAAACACGACGACATAATGACAGCGAAACTCGTTCCCACCGCATTTCTCGCCGCGACTCTCACCTTTCAGCCTTCACTTGCGCAAGGTGATCTTCCCTCAACCCTCACTCTCGAATGCGGGATGGGGGTGACCATAGAGTTCGTACTCGTGCCGCAAGGCACGTTCCTCATGGGTTCCCAAAACGAAGAACCCTCCCAACCAAACTATAATCCTGAGGGCCCGCAATACTTCCAGGACGAGAGCCCCGTCCACGAAGTCACTCTACCCGCCTTCTACATCGCCAAGTACGAAGTCACAAAAGAAATATGGGTCGAGATAATGGGCGGCTCAGTCGACTACAACGAACTCAACGTCGCTCAAGGCAACATATCATACGACGACGCTCTGTCGTTCATCTCCACCGCCTCCGCCGTCGTCTCCGGCCTACCCTCGGGCGCCACTCTCGCCATCCCCTCCGAAGAGCAATGGGAATGCGCCGCCCGCGGGGGCCCAGACGCAACCGACAACTATCCTTACGCTGGGGCGGCCACACCCTCCGATGTCGCCATCTTTGGCGGACAAACCACCATTCCCCAAAGAGTCGGCACCAAACAACCCAACTCACTCGGCCTTTACGACATGTGCGGCAACGCCCGAGAATGGACGACCGGCGACTACCTCTCCTACGCCGACGGCTCCCGCCTCAACAATAACTACATTGTCAAGGTACTCCGTGGCGGCGATGTAGGCTCACGCTACAATTCTCTTGTCACCCTCTCCGACCGAGCTTACGACAAACCTGCAACGCGGCAACAAGTCTACGGTCTGCGTCCCGTCATCAACATCCCGCGGCACGCATCGTCCATCACGCCTTCTCCCCTTGAATCCTCCCCTCTCGCCCCGTATCTGACTACCCGCCGCGGGCAGCTGTTCATAATCCTCCCTTCTGGCGGCATGTACGACCTTTCCGGACGCCCTGTCCGCCAATAACGTGGGGTAGAGGGGAGGGGCACTAACCCTCGCCCGGCGCACCGACATTCCACTCGGCGCGCCGGGCGTTTCTTTTGCTCATCCTCCCCACATTTGACAACGACTGACCTCATCCTATTCGTAGTAATCCTCTCATTCTCCAACTCCCCAAAACACTGACAAGTCTGGCCGCCCACCCGATAGGGATGGACGGCCAGACTTATACACTAAACTAAACTTGAACAGCTATTGAATTACATCACGACCTCGACAGTGTGTTTGCCCGCCGAATGCTTAATGACATTGCCGGCAACGGGCTGTCCGTCGACTGTGATGGACTTGACACCCTTCTGGGCGCCGCTCTCGTTGCGCACCGTGATGACGTACTCGGCGCCGCGGAGCTTGCGCGACACGGTGTAGCCTTTCATGGAGCTGGGGATGCAGGGGTCGATGAGGATGCCGTCGTAGGTAGGCTTGACACCGAGGATAAACTGCGTGATGGTGTACCAGTTCCACGCCGCTGTGCCCGTCAGCCATGAGTTCTTGCCCTCGCCGGGGCGCGCGGCATCCTTGCCGGCCACCATTTGGCTGTATACGTAGGGCTCTACCTTATGGAGGGTCTGGTCTTTGATGAAGGCGGGGCAAATCTTCGAGTAGTGTTCCCAAGCGTCGTTGCCGCGTCCGACAACCGTCTCGCCTATGATGACCCACGGGTTGTTGTGGCAGAAGATGCCGGCGTTCTCCTTATAGCCTGCGGGGTAGGAGGAAATCTCGCCCATCTCGACGTGATAGGTGGTGAATGCCGGCCAGTTGAGGACGATGCCGTGCTCGCAGTCCATGTGCTTTTTCACGGAGTCGAGAGCTTTGTCGACCATTCCTTCCTCTTGGCCGATGCCCGCCATGGTGCACCAGCCCTGGCTTTCGATGAATATCTTGCCCTCCTCGTTCTCTTTGGAGCCAATCTTGTTGCCGTAGAAGTCGT
>JAFPDB010000240.1 GCA_017390085.1 Bacteroidales bacterium
ACATGGGTAAAATGAATAGTTAAAACACATCCAGATGAGGTATTATTCGCAGGGACACCAGCTCACCATTGAGGAATTTAAGGGAGCACTCAGCAGGCTGCCCAAAGACAACCGCTGGGTAAAACTCGGGGACTCGTTGCCATGGGACAGAATAGAGAAAGTCTACGTGTCAAAACTAGAGATAATCCGCGAAAACCCGTACATGCAGTACATGCTCGGGATGTCAGAATATTCGGACCACAACGTCTTCGACCCGAGCCTTTTTGTGAGTATCCGCAAACGGCTGGGCGTCGACGACTTTAACAAGTTCACCGAGTGCCTGCTGTCCGCCCCGCGCGGCGAAGCCCAAAACGACGAAAGTGATGAGACCGAGGGGGACGCGGCACACAATGGGACTCTGAAAGTGGATGCGACATGTTGCGACGCGGAGGTCCGCTACCCGACAGACATGGACTCGCTGAATGACGGGCTGGTGGCCGTCGAACGCTTTCTGGACAGGTTTTGCGAGGCAGCCTCATTGCCGCGCCCGAGAACAAATTTCGACGCGGCGCACGCCAAGTATTGCTCCGTCATCAAGAAGAAAGTGAAACAAAAGAAGCAACTGCGGTCATGCATGGAATACTTGACACACAGGCTGTTAAGCAACATATCGCTAACGTGGGAGACAATAGGCAAAGGGAAGTCCGACGCCCTGCAACGGATGAGACGGCGTGACGTGAACCTCTTCCTGACCACCATCAGGATGTGCGACCAGCAGAAATGGATGTTCACCAACGGCGTGCACCGGCACATGGAGAGGATAGTGAGCATACCTTTACTTGGGCGTCTCGTCTTCGCCTCAAATCGTCAATACATGCCGCCTCGGTGTCTTGCCGTTTTGAAAAGTCTGTATGTTGACATACGCAAGTGTTTGGGTACTCTTCCCTAGATTTAATCAACTAATATATCTCTTTAGCACGTCTTGAAACAAACCCATCTCATCATCTATGCGTTGCATATTCGGATACATTATCCCCTCATTTGACTTATAATCAAATCCTAATCTGTCGAATATGCCAGCACGAGGCGTGTTGAATAGAAACCTTGCCGGATGATTGCACGCCAAAGAAATAGCACAAGCATGAACGCGGTCAGAGATTGTGAATTCCGAAGATTTTGCCACTTCAAGGTATCGGACAGGGTTGAAACTTATAAAACTGTTAGGCGCTGCAAAGTTTATGTGATTGAAGCGAGTGTTAAGGTTTTGAACTGTGCGTACAATCAAGTGGCCGCCTAACTGATATTGGTGTTTACGTAGAAAGTTCAGATGTCTTGAATACCTGAATGGTAAGCCAAACATTGTTTTGTGATGTTCAACGTCTACATTGTCAATTCTTACCTCTCCTCCCCTGAGGCTAAAAGTAGGCTCCAACTCCATGTAGAAGGAACTGATGAAGAAAGGTTTTTCTAATTGGAAGGTATCCAGTTCAATGGTTCTGTCAACGAGGAATGCTGTACATATGCCATTGTATGAGTTAGAAACATAGGATTTGAAGTTATCATACGTTTCTTCATCTCTTGTTGAAAGAAGAAGTGGAGGGTATTTTGTTAAGAATTCCCCTATTTCTGCAATCTCCGATGCGGAAAGACCCGTTCCAGAAGCACTAAGAAGAACGTAGTTCTCACCATCAGCAATTAGTCTTTTGATAGCTTGAGAATAGTCTCTTATTATAGATGGAATCATTGGCCCAGAGAAAACATGGATATCTGCTCTCTCATAATCCATTACGTTTAGGGCATTTTTTAGCTGCTTGCCATTACTGATTCTGAAAGCTCGTCGGACAGGTCCTTCCCCAAGTAGCACTTGATGTTGCGGGAATGTCTTTCTGAGAAGACCATAGAGAGAAGTTTGATACCAACCGTCACCAACATTATTCCATGTTGAATTCTCTACGCGTATTTTCATATTACTTTAAGAGTTTCCTACTTCGTCTAACTTACTGAAAAACAATAAGGCACAATGACTGTAATCGTTGTATGTTCAGTTATGCAACGAACAGAGTGACAATATGTTAGCGCACTTGCCTAACGAACGTGAAAATAGCCAATAACGACGAGCTTTCCAAGCTGAAAAATGTGAAAAACACGAGCTGTGCTCAGAAAAGTAGCGTCAGAAGGGGTATGGTGGCGGCGCTGAGGAGGGTTGTCAGCATCGTGGCCTGCACCATGAGCGTGTCGTCGCGACCGTAGCGCAGGCAGAACATCGTGCCGTAGGAGGCGACGGGCATCCCGATGACCACAGCGTTGATGGCCACGACGACGGGGGCTATGGGCAACACGAGCGACGAAGCCTTAAAGATGAAGAATATGCTGAGCGGCACGACGCCGAGCCTTATGGCCGCCAAAGCCCATACGCGCGGTTGCAGAAACGCCCCCTTGATGCTTACGGAGGCCATGGACGAGCCGATGACGAGCAACGCGGCCGGCACGGTCATGGAGCCTACGAGCCTGACGGGCTCGGCAACGACATGGGGCACGCCCGTGACTCCCAGCGCCACGATGGCGATGGAGGCGTAGGAGGCTATCATGGCGGGCGAGAAGAGCAGCTTAGGGTCGAAGTGGCGCAACGACGCGCCGCCACCTTTGATGAACGAGACCCCGAATACGAAGACGAAGAGCGTGTTGGGCGTGTTGAGCAACGCGGCGTAGAAGACGGCCTCGGGTCCGAATATCGACGCGACGACGGGGTAGCCCAAGAAACCGACGTTGGCAAACATGACCATGAAGCTGAATAGGCCCCGCTCGACGTCGTCGCGACCCAAGAGCCTCGAGAATCCCATAGCCATGAGGAGCAAGACGCCATAGGTGGCGAAGCTCACGCCGAGCAGTGGCAAGATGAGGCTGCGGTCGGGCAGCGTGTCGCCGAAGACCGACGAGAGGATGAGCAGCGGGCACGAGATGTCGATGACGAAGGCCGAGAGCCTCTTGTCGAAATCGCCGCCCATGAGGTTGCACCTGTTGGCGACGTAGCCGATGGCCACGACGGCGAGCAGGACAACCATCTGAACGGCAGAGTCCATTTATCAGGGGGAAAAAGGGGGGGTTAGTTTGTGGCGGTGCGCGTCATCTCTATGCGCGCTGAGCGGATCATGGTCCGGATTTTGCGGCTCTCGCGCAAGACGCACGAGAGTTCCCAGACTTGGCTCACGGCCTGCTTGTCGACTTCGGTCATGGCGGAGATGTAGTGCGAGTTGGGGCCGCGGTATTCGACGACCACCCTTTTCTCGACGTTGGCGGCGATGAAGCGCGCCATGTCGGCGGCGTCAGCCCCCTCGCAACGCAGCGTCTCCCAGACGTAGTCGCCGTCGGCGAATGAGTTTTTGCACACTCCGTCGGTCATGATTGGCGTGGAGACGAACTCGTCGCCGCAGGAGACGGTCAGGCGGTCGTGGTGGATGGCTTTCTCGCCGACGAAGTTGCTCGTGATGGAGAAGAGGCCGTTGGCGTCGGACCGCGCTTTGAGGTAGCATCGGTTGTAGGCTTTCCAGGCCTGTTGGCTTTTGGCTATGTAGACGGGTGTCGTAGCCCCGGGGTCGTCGACTACCATATCCTTGAGCATCTGGCGTTGGCGCGCCTCGACGACGGCGAGGGAGCTGTCGAGGAAGGCGACTGTGCGCTCGGCCTCGTAGCGGCAAATGAGCCTGGAGAGGTTGCGCGCCAGGTGGTAACTCTCCGGCACGTCGGCGTAGTTGGTCTTCAGGCTGTCGATGAGCATCTTGGCCCGTCCCATCTTCTTGGCGGAGAAGGCGTTAAGGGCTTGGTCGTATATTTCCTCGGCCTGCTTCGCCCTGTTGGGCGCGCAGGAGGGCAGCGTGAGAGCCGTCAGGATGACGAAGGTTATGAGATTGAGGCGGAAGACGAATTTTCTCATTGCTGAGCGTTCCTCTTTGTACTGAGCATTCCGCAAGCTGCGTCGATGTCCTGACCCTTGCTTTGGCGTATTGTGGCAGTCAGGCCTTTGGCGTTGAGCATATCGCGGAACCACTCCATTTTCTTGCGTTGGCAACCGTGGAGTTCGGAGTCGGGTATGGCGTTGAAGGCTATGATGTTGACTCGGCACCAGCGCATCGGGGCGAGTAGTTTGGCGAGGGCTTCGGCGTCGGCGGCGGAGTCGTTGAGCCCGTCGAACATTGTGTATTCGAACGTCAGGCGGCGTTGGCCTGTCCAGTCGTAGCGCGCGAGCAGTTCGAGGGTGTCGGCCATGGGGAAAGCTTTTTGCGCTGGCATGAGGTCTGCCCTCCTGTCGGGGTTAGGCGTGTGGAGGCTTATGGCCACGTGAACCTCGCTCTCGTCGAGCAGGCGGCGCAGTGGTGTCGGGATTCCGATGGTGGAGACGGTGATCCGCCTTGGGCTCCATGCGTAGCCCCATGGCTGGGTTAGAATCTGGAGGGCTTTGAGTGTCTGGTCGATGTTGTCCATCGGCTCTCCCATGCCCATGAAGACCATGTTGGAGAGGTTCTCCCAGCCTTCGGTCGACGCCATCTGGTTGAGTATCTGTCCGGCGGTGAGGTTTCCGGCGAAGCCTTGTCGGCCCGTCATGCAGAAGCGGCAGGCCATTTTGCAGCCCACTTGGGATGAGACGCAGAGCGTGTTCCGCTCGTCGCGCCCGTCGGGGATGTAGGCCGTCTCGACGGCTTTTCCGCCGTAGTCGTAGAGCATCTTGCGTGTGCCGTCGGTCGAGGTGAGTTCGGCTGCCGGTGCCACGCGCCCCACCTCGTAGGTTTGCGCCAGTGCCTCGCGCCCTTTGACGGAGATGTTGGTCATGGCGGCGATGTCCGGGGCGTTTTTCTTGTATAGCCAGTCGGCCATCTGCTTGGCGGCGAACTTGGGCAGTCCGGTTTCGGCGGCCACGCCTTGCAGCTCGGTGAGCGTCATGCCGAAAAGATGTTTTTTCTCCATCGCTACGCGGGGTTGTTAAGTTTTATTCCGCGGTCGGTGATGACAATGACGCCTTGGCGGTAGAGGGTGCCGATTGCCATTTTGAAGCTCTTCTTGCTGCAACCGAAGAGGTCGCGAATGAGTTCGGGATTGGATTTGTCGCCCACGTTGAGTTCGCCGTTGCTCAGTTTGAGCCTTTCGACGATTTTCTGGGCGACGCCGTCGACCTTGGCGTAGCCGACGGGGCTCGGAGAGACGTCGATTTTGTCGTCATCGCGGACTTTGGTGACGTAGACGGTTAGGCGGTCCCCGATGTTGAGGGGTTCGAAGACGTCGCTGTTGTAGATGAGGGCGGAGAACGCGTTGTCGATGACGACATTGTAGCCGAGTGGGGTGAAGTCCGTCACGAGGGCCTCGGCGGGGTCGCCGACTCGGTATCGGGGCATCAGGTTGTCGATGTGCTTGGCGTACCACTGCGTGGCTGCGATGCGGCCCGTCATCTTGTCTTGAAAGATATAAACCACGTATTTGCGGCCGGCGACCATCGTATCGCGCTGTTCGCGCCGCGGAACCAATAAATCCTTCACAAGCCCCCAGTCGAGGAAGGCGCCGGGGCTGGCCACCTCTTTGCACATCAGGCACGCGACTTGCCCCACTTCGGCCAAAGGTTTTTCGGTCGTTGCCACGAGACGGTCTTCGGAATCGAAATAGACGAAGACGCGGACTTCGTCGCCCACTTTGAGGCCCTGGTCCATGTACTTGGCCGGCATCAGGATCTCGCCATCGTCGCCGCCGTCGAGGTAACAACCGAAGTCGACGATGCGCGCGACGGTCAACGTGTTGTGCCGCCCAATTCGGACGCCTCGTCTCTCAAAATTCTTTATCATGCTGCAAATGTAGCAGTTTAGCCGTGCTAAATGCCTAATTTAGGCTATTAAAAGAGTTTAATGGACGAGACCATACTGACCGATTTGGTGACGACGCCGATGCCATACGGCCGCTACCGTGGCACGCCTCTCTACAAGCTGCCCGAGCCATACGTCGTCTGGCTGTCGCGCAACCGCCCTCCCAAGGGGCGGCTCGGTATGCTCTTGGCGACGCTCTACGAGATAAAGCTCAACGGGCTGGAGTATCTGCTTGAGCCGATTGCCGAACGGGCAAGGCGGGGCTGACCGCGGCTAACGGGCGGCGACTACCTCGGCAAGGCGCGCCACGACCTCGCCAGCCTTACGCAGGCTGGGGATGGGGAGGTACTCGTACTTGCCGTGGAAATTCTCTCCGCCGGCAAAGATGTTGGGGGTGGGCAGGCCCATGAACGAGAGCCGAGAGCCGTCGGTTCCGCCTCGGACGGGGACGGTCTTGCACTCGATGCCGCAGTCGGCCATGGCCTGTCGGGCGTAGTCGACCACGTACATGACCGGCTCGATTTTCTCGCGCATATTGTAGTATTGGTCGCGGATGGTCGTCTCGACTGTCCCGGGGCCGAACTCCGCGTTCAGCTTATTGGTGAGGTGGAGAATCTCCTTTTTTCGGTCCTCGAAGCGGTCGCGCTTGAAGTCGCGGATTATGTATTTGAGTGTTGTCTTCTCGACGGTGCCCTCCATGAGCGTCAGGTGGAAGAAGCCGTCGTAGCCGTTGGTATGCTCGGGCGTTTGGAAGCTTGGGAGCATGACCGTGAATTGGCTGGCGATTCTCATGGAGTTGCGCATCTTGTGGTAGGCGTAGCCGGGGTGCACGTTACGGCCGTTGATGACGACGACGGCCTCGGCGGCGTTGAAGGTCTCGTATTCCAATTCGCCGACGGCGCCGCCGTCGATGGTGTAGGCGAAGTCGGCGCCAAAGGCCTTGACGTCGAAGTGGTCGGCGCCTTGGCCTATTTCCTCGTCGGGCGTGAAGCAGACCCTGATTTTGCCATGCTCCCGCGAAGGGTTGGCGATGAGGTTCTCCAAGGCGTCGAATATGGCGGCAATGCCGGCCTTGTCGTCGGCTCCGAGAAGCGTCGTGCCGTCGGTGACGATGATGTCCTGGCCCTTGTAGTTGAGCAGCTCGGGGAACTCAGAAGGCGAGAGCACGACCCCCAGACTCTCGTTGAGGACGATGTCGGAGCCGTCGTAGGCGTGGACGACTCGGGGGTTGACTCCTTTGGCCGAGAAGTCGGGGCTCGTGTCCATGTGGGCGATGAAGCCGACCGTCGGGACCTGTTTGACGGTGTTGGAGGGCAGCGTGGCGGTGACGTAGCCATATTCGCTCACGCTGACTTCGGACATCCCGATGGCTTTGAGGTCGGCGGCGAGCCGTTGGGCGAAATCCATCTGCGAGAGTGTGGAGGGGACGATTCCGGAGGTTTCGTCGCTCTGGGTGTTGACCTTGGCGTAGGTCAGGAATCTTTGAAGTATGTCCATGGTTGGAATGCGCTGTTATCCTCACTTGACGTCGTCGGCTCGGAAGCCGAAGCCCATCCGTTTGGCGGTCTTGATTTTTGAGGTCATGATGTATTGTTTGAGTGTTGCCATGTCGACTTGCATGACCATCTCGTAGGGCGGCACGAGGGGGTTCTCCTCGACGGCGTATTTGAAGGCCGTCTCTGCCACCTTTCGCCAACAGTCGCGCGTGAGCTGCTGCTCGCCATAGTGGGCTACTCCCATGTTGCGCTGCCTCTTGCCCTCGACGAAGAATCCCGACTCGCCATTGATGAAGATCCTGGCCACGAGGTAGCCGCTATCCTCTTCGCGGTCGTACTTGAACGAGTCGGAGAGGAAGTTGTAGACGTGTACCATGCCGACGAACGAGCGCGCGGGGTTTTGCTTGACGTATTCGGTGGCCATGGCCTCGTGCTCTCGGTCGAATTGGAACACGTCGGTCAGCTGCACGAAGACGAGCACGTCGGCATCGAGGGTGAAGACGCCCACGTGGCGCGCCTTGCGCTCGAATTTGACTACTACGTTCGGGTCGAGCAGCTCATGGTATTCGGCGGCAAGGTTTTCGAGGACTGAGCAAAGCGTCTCGAACTTCTCATTGACAGCCTCTTCGACGGAGCGGCGGATGGCGGCCTGCGGCATGAGGGTGTTCACTATGGTGTTTCTGAGTCTCTTGTTCATGTATTATTGATATATAAGGATATGACAATCATTCTTTTACGAGCCTCACCTCTACCACCCGCCTGGTGTGGGGCCCGACCTTGCAACGGTCGTCAATCCGCATGGCCACGACACTCGCCACTCTGCCGTCGGCGGAGACGATGACGGCGGCCTGCTCCTTTTGGGGCAGGCTCATCTTGCGGTCGACGAAGAAGTCGGAGAGTTTCTTCTCTCCCCTCATGCCGAGGGGGCGGAAGGTGTCGCCCTTGCGCCAGCGGCGGAGCGTCAGCGGGAAGGCGAGGCTCGCGGCGTCGAGATGCTGGACCATGGGGTCGCGCGACGGGGCGAATCCCTCGCCAACGTCGAAGACCGACACGACGACGTGGAGGGGGGCCAAGGCCTCGCCCCCCGTCTTGCCGAACACCGCCACGAGGGTGGCGGCCTTCTGGTCGGGCTTGGGGGTCAGGATCACCGACGCGCGGTCCACCACGACGCGGTTGTCTGCTGCGAGGAAGACCTTGCCGCTTTGGCGCTCGTCGACGCGGCGCGCGATGTCGGCCACTTGGCGCGGCGAGAAGCCTTTGGGCGTAAGTATCTCGTAAAGGAAAGGTTCGGAGGCGGCTTGCGCCCTGAGGGCGTCGGCGTCGATGTGGATGTCGCCCCCTGGCGCGGTCCGGACGTGGGTTCGGACGAAGTCGGCGACTTGCGAGAGGAATATCTCGTAGACGCCCTGAAGGTGGTCGGCATTGGCCCTCATCGTGGCGAGGAACGAGGGGTTGATCCCTTTGAGGGCGGGGATGACGTGGTGGCGTATTTTGTTCCGGGCGTAGTCGTCGCTCGCGTTGGAGGAGTCGTCGACATAGTCCAACTTGTTGGCGCGGCAGTAGTTCTCGATGTCGGCGCGGGAGAAGTTGAGCATGGGTCGGACGACCCTCCCCACCTTGGGCTTCATTCCGGTGAGCCCCCGAAGGCCTGTGCCCCTGGTCATGTTGAGGAGCGTCGTCTCGGCGGCGTCGTCGGCATGGTGGGCGACGGCCACTGCCTGTATGCCCCTCTGGTCGAGGATTTTGGCGAACCATTCGTAGCGAAGCTCTCGGGCCGCCATCTCGATGGACTGGTGGTTGGCCGCGGCGTGTGCCTTGGTGTCGAAATGCGCCACGAGAAGCTCGACGTCGAGCCGTCGGCACAAGTCGCGCACGAAAGCCTCGTCGCGGTCTGACTCCTCGCCGCGGAGGTGGAAGTTGCAGTGCGCGACCGTGCAACGGTAGCCGGAGCGCAGGAGCCTATGGAGGAGGGCGACGCTGTCGGCCCCGCCGCTCACTGCGACGAGTACGGGTTTCGACTGGTCTAAGAGACTTGCGAGGGGCATTTTTTAACGTTTAATGCGAATTTACTAAAAAAAGGCTTCGAATCGTTTTTGCGGAGTATGCGTCAATCGCTTTGCTTTGACCTTTAAAAGGAGTAATTTCATGGCATAGAGCGCATAGGCCTCGGCATCTTAGCCAGGCGACGGGCGCATGGACTTTCTTACATTATATTGATTAACAATCATTTAACACTATGACAAAAGAAACATCGGTCCAGCCGGTCCAGATTAAGGCCGAGCTGCGGGTCAAAGACTTAAAGAAAAGCTACCGGCACTGGTACTACGTCGTCGAGTACGAAGGCGGCGAATATGACATAAAATTATTTGATTTTCAAAAAGAGCAAGGTCTTCTGCCGCAGGCGATAAAGTGCATCATCAAGAAAAAGGGTGGCGAGACCACCATACAGCAAGACATGGTCCCCCTCATCGCCTCGCGCTACAAGGTGGGCGACATCCGCAACCTGACAATCAGGACAAGCCAGGAGCGCAGCGGCCAATATGACGCCTACACCCCGGAGGGTTTCCGTTTCCACTTCAACAACACCCGCAACAAATCGTATCCCGAGCGCCAGGTCGTGACGTGCCGCATAGTCTCGATCTACGGCATAAAAGTTAACGTCGAGGAGGCGGAGTCGGTCAAGCCGTCAGAAGATTTCGCTACGGCCATGATAACGCCCGAGGCTCTCCAGAGCACCGTCTGCGCCAGCCACATAGACGGAGCCGTGGTGAGGCTCATGGTCAAGGTCTTCAAGAGCGACCCCCGATTCCACATTGCCCGCCAAAGCCTGAAAAACGGCCAGCCTCAATGGCTCACGGAGACCGTGGAGGTCATTAGCGGCCACATGGGCCAATGGCTCACGGTAGGCCTCGACACCCGCCCAAAGGCCAATCATAGGAAACTGATTCTCAAAGAGTTGAAACGCACGTGCATCGACCTCGTGGAGCGTAGCGGCCTCGTAGCCGGCGACTCGGATTGCGTCCGCCAGATGCGCGAGGCCCTGTCGGGCTGCATCGGGCGGGCCGAGGAGTTCCGCACGGCCATAACGATGCTCAAAGACAAGACGAAAGACGGCGTGGCGATAGACAGCTATAAGTCCGACATCCTGTCGAGCCTCGAGCGCACTGGCTACGTCTATGAGGCGTCGCGCCGCCTCGGCGTCCTGACGTGCGCCATGACGGTTGACGAGACGACGATGGACGACGTCATACACCAGGTCTTCAACATCCTCTCCTCGCGGCCGTGCTCCGACTGGAGCAGCGCCCCCCTGCGGACGGCCCTCGTCAGGATGTTAACGAACTACGCCGACGTCATGGCCGGACGGGCCGACAGGGTCATGAACCTCGACCTGGGCGACAACAAAGCCGTCGTCTCCGACGTTGTCAGCGCCTTGGCGTTCGTCATGCTGCTGACGGAGAGCGGCGACGGGGACGTGAACCGCCACGCCGTGATGTCGCGCCTATGCCGCTACGCGTCGCTGTTTCAAAAGAACCTCGGCCAGTCGCTCAACAACAAGGCGTACGGCAACCTGCTCAGCGCTGCGGAGATTAAGCTGCCGTTGAGCTGGCCCGACATGAAAAGCAGCTCTGACGTCTTGTGTTTCAAGCTCTCGCAGACCAACACGCCGGCGGCGTCGGACGAGCCTCGCCTCTTCGAGGGGCGCAGGCTCAAGGTGAGCGTGGCGGGCGACAAGATACGTATCGAGCCGGCCCAATCCCGCAACCAGCTCCGCGACGCCCTGCCCGAGGGGCTGCCGGGCTGGCGCGACGTGAACGTCAAAGTGGGCAGCCGCGACTACGTGCGCCCCGTAAAGGCCGACACCGACAACATTCAGGAGCTCAAACTGATGTGGCGCGACGTGGAGGACGGGCTACTCGACACTCAGGACGAGGCTCACAAGCAGGCGCAGGCCGTAATACCGCGCAAGACGAAACTCCCTGTGGAGAAAGGCGACGAGGTCCTGATCCGCATCACCGGGGCCTCGGGGAGCTACGACAAATCGGGCAACCCGCTGTTCCGCTGCTCGGTGGTGGACGAGCACCTGAGGGGCGAAGGCCTGATCTCGCCGCGCAGCATTGTCCACTACAACGTCCAGCACGCGCAATACCACCACTTCCTCAACGAAGAGGGCAAGCCCATGCTGCTCAAGGCCAGGGTCTGCAATACGGACGTCGAGGGGGCCTACGAGTTCGACATCTTGAAGCTCATGGGCGAGTTCGTGAGCCAATACGCCCACGAGGGCGATGAGCTATGCTGCCAAATGACCATAGCCAACCAATATGGCAACCTTCTCATCAGCGAACTGGGCTACTCGCTCAAAGTGCCTATGGGCAAAGACACTCCGGTGCTCAAAAACGGCGACCTCGTTATCGTCCAGACCACCAAAGTCCACCCCAACGGCAACGTTGACGCCCAGTTTGTGGAGTTCGCGAGCGGCGAAGACCTGAAAATGAAGGAGACTTTTGACGAGGACTCGTTTCACGACCTGCTTATCAACTACTCAGAGGGCAAGACCTACAACGAGGAGTACAACGACGCCACCGAGACCGAAGACCGTGAAGAGGAGGAAGAGATGGACCGCGACGAGCTGAGCCGCGACGAAGTGGGCGAGCTGATGAACATCATGGACCGCCAGAGCGCCATGGCCTCCAGCCGAGCCCAGACGTTCAACCTCCTGGCCTTAGCCCGCCTCCTGGCCATAGCTATCGACGACGATGCCAAAGTGGTGGAGTTTCACGAGCGGATGTCGCTCATTGCCATGATGGACGGCTACGCCCGCAACCAATGGGTCGACCCCGGCGACTTCGACCGCCACTACAACCGCAGCATAGACCTCCTGGCCGGCAACCCCGACCTGCAAGACAACGCCATGCGGCTCTTCTGCCTCTCGCGCCTCGAGCGCGCCGGGCAAGAGGCTCGGATTCTCGAGGTGGCGGAGCAACGGGCGGGGACTCTCACGGGCAGCATCGCCCGCCTGGTGCTGGCTTTCAACATGGCAGACGACCAAGGGCTGCTACAGGCCCGCCGCGACATCCGCAACCGCATCAACGAGCTGCTCGGCGTAAAGACTTGCGACGAGAGCGAGCGCGAGTATATGGGCGAGGAGGGACCGTCGCTCGAATTCAAGGAGAGCCTGGTCTTCCCACCCGACAACAACATGAAGCCCGACCCCAACCGTCAGGGGCTCAAAATATTGTCGGTCGTCTGCGGAATGCTTAACGCCAAGGGCGGGCGGGTGCTTATCGGCGTCAACGATTCGGGCCTGGCGATGGGCTGCGCCCCCGATTTCAGCTGGTTCTCAGGCACCGACAACTACGACGAGCAGAAGGCCCGCGACAAGATGTCGCTCGCTTTCACGAACCTCATGCGCCAACATATGCACTCGACGGCGTCGCTGTATGTCGACACGTTCTTTGAGGTGCATGGCGGACGTAAAGTCTTCGTCATAGAGGTGACGAAGCCCTCGCCGACGGTCATGGACGTCGACGGCAAGTGTTACAGGCGGATAGGCTCGGCCACGCACATGATGGACGATGACGAGATCCGCAGCGTCAGGGAGCTGAAGAGCCATATGGCCGAGAAGTAGGTTCCGCCGGGGCGATTATCGCCCAAATCGAGCAAACCCGCCATACGACGATGAGAGTCGTATGGCGGGTTTTTCAGTTTCTGGCCGAGGCGGGGGGGGGAGGCCTGGGCGTGTAGTTACGCCATTTCACCGCCCTTCGGGAAACACTCGCAACACCACTTTCATTTTCGTGAAACAGGTTCTTAACCCCCGGGGCGAAGTTCGCGTCAAGAAAATATACCTCGACGCATGAAACGCTTTGCGCTACTTATTGTCTTATTTCTTCTGCTCATTCCGGCATTCGGACAGGAAATCTCTGGCGTCGTGATGGACGCCGCGACGGGCGAGACGCTAATCGGGGCGGCCGTCTACGTCGAGGAAGAGCCCAAAAGTCGCACCACGACGGGGCTTGACGAAAGTTTCAGGCTCACGACAAGCGTCAGCTCCCCCACCCTCGTATTCTCATACCTCGGCTACGACACCCAGACGGTCAAACCCGCGGGAGCGCCCCTTACGGTCAAGCTGAGGGAGTCGGCCGCCGAGCAGCCGGAGGACATCGTCTCAGCCAAAGTCGGCGACGTCAAACTCATAATCGCCAACGACCTCTGCCGCAACGGCTATCACGAGCAGAAGCCCATTGCCGAACTCATGGGCAAGGTCTCCGACGCCATCGGGCCCAAGGCCATCCTCGCCATAGGCGACACCCACCACTACCTGGGCGTCGGCTCCGTGGATGGCCCCCCTCTGGATAACGAACTTCGAACTCATCTACTCCCACCCCGAACTTCAGGTCGAGTGGT
This sequence comes from Bacteroidales bacterium, assembly GCA_017390085.1. Classification (GTDB taxonomy): domain Bacteria; phylum Bacteroidota; class Bacteroidia; order Bacteroidales; family Marinilabiliaceae; genus W3P20-009. The sequence continues at coordinate 13,724 of JAFPDB010000240.1, forward strand.
GTCCCCTTCTCGGCAACCACGAGTATCGCGGCAACACGCAGGCCGTCATCGACTACTCCGGGTCAGCCGCCGCTGGCAGATGCCCGGCCGGTACTACACCAGCATCTTCAAAGACGGCGGGGTGAAGATCAAGGTCGTCTTCATCGACACGACCCCTCTCATCGACAGCTACCATAAGAAGGCCGAGTCGTATCCCGACATCCAGGGGCAGGACGCCGACGCGCAGATCAAATGGCTCGAGGGCGAGCTTAGCCGCGACGACAAGGCCGACTGGACAATCGTCGTGGGCAAAGTCATCCACCAAGTAAAACGCGCGAAGTAGCGGCGACACCTTTTCAAACCACTTTCAATCACCGTCCGAATGGCCCGCGGTAGCCGTTCGGGCGGTGTTTTCTTGTTTGTTACAGCCCGGCCGTCATCCGCCGACGGATCTTATTTTGCTACCAAAAACTCTATTTTTGTGGAGAAAAGTCTTAGGAAAAGAAGAAGTCGCTGCCCATTACGCCCTCCGATGAAAAACACTCAGCCGACGGACGTGACCGACGGGAAGTTTTGCGGAGTATTGATAAGACTCGGCCCCAAAAAGCCTTTGCGTTTCAATTCATAGACAAAAAATGAACAAGAATTACATCACTGACGGATTCCCCATTCCTTCGATTGACGAAACAGGACGACAATACATAAATTATGAATCGGACAACATGCCCAAAGGCAAGAGATTCAGAGTGTTATCATTGTTTTCTGGATGTGGGGGAATGGATTTAGGTTTTGAAGGAGGTTTTATTGCGCATCGCAAATCCGTAATAAACAACCCAGATTTCATTATTGAAGACAATGGAGGGAATTGGGTGCGTCTAAAACCGACGCTGTTCCATACTGTATTTGCAAACGACATTCTTTCTGATGCGCACAAAGCATGGATAAATTTCTTGCCGCTTTTCGGATGCGACCCCATGAATTACCACACCGAGAGCATCGTGGATTTAGTTAAGCTGCATAGGGATGGATGTAAAGTGTTCCCCAAAAACATAGATGTTGTCACGGGGGGGTTCCCTTGCCAAGACTTCAGCGTGGCAGGAAAACGAAACGGGTTCAATTCACATAAAGACCATATGGGCAAATTTCGCGATGTCGATGAGTGTCCAACAGAAGAAAGCCGCGGAAAACTCTACTTTTGGATGAAGGAGGTCGTGGATATAACCCGCCCTAAAGTTTTCATTGCTGAGAATGTCAAAGGCCTTGTGAATTTGGGAAGTGTGAAAGACATTATCCAGCGTGACTTTTCAACAGCCGGAGGCAATGGGTATATCGTCCTCAATCCGCAAGTTTTGCATGCTGGCAATTATGGAGTTCCCGAATCACGCGAGCGCGTAATTTTTGTAGGCATAAGGAAAGACGGCCTACGCCCTGAAGCGCACAAGGCTTTGATGCAAGAAGTTATCCCTGCTGATTACAACCCATATCCTACCCCAACTCATGCCTGCACTTTTGTTGACGCGTCGCTACCCACTTTTGTTAGCCTTGCCGACGTGTTTGAAGGGTTGCCAGAGCCGCAACACAGCAAAGATCCTGCGCAACAAAATTTCTCTAAAGCAAAATACATGGGAGCCCATTGTCAAGGCCAAAAAGAAATCGAACTCAATAAAATCGGCCCCACTATTCGTTCCGAACATCATGGGAACATTGAGTTTCGTCGCCTTTCCGCAAAACATGGTGGTCTACACATATCTGAATTGGAACAAGGTCTTCCTGAGAGACGTTTGACACCAAGAGAGTGTGCTTTGATACAAACTTTCCCTCCCGATTACCCATTCGTTTTCAAAAATGGGCATGGAGGAACTTCATTGGGGGCAAGCGGCGCATACAAGGTAATAGGAAATGCAGTGCCTCCAATGCTTGCATACAACATAGCGATGCGTTTACAAACCATTTGGGACAAACTATTTTGAATCAATGACCGAACGAATAATCATAGCGAAAAGCGAAATTGGGCATCTCCATGAGTTTTCACATCTCATGGATAAGACAACTCAATGCTTAAACGATTTAGCTCAAGTAGACAAGTCGTTTTGTCAGCTAAATGGAATTGCTCTTGAGAGTGTTGTATTCGACAAGATGAAAACAATGTGTAGTGGAACATCGTTTAGACCCGAAGACATGGAACTGAAATCAGGACAGGGTTTTCCAGACATCATAACACGTTACCTAACGGACGAAAAAAAAATTTTATGGTGTTGAGGTGAAAACAACAAAGGAGGACAAATGGAAGACAACAGGTAGCAGTATTGTCGAAAGCACAAGGATTCCAAATGTAGATAACATATTTCTGCTATTTGGAAAGATAAGAGAGCCACGCGCCGAGTTTAAATGCAGGCCTTACGAACAATGCCTTTCCGACATCGCTGTGACCCATTCCCCACGCTATTTAATTGACATGAACTTAGGTGTGGATGAAAACATCTTTGCCAAGATGAACACCGACTATGAATCTTTTCGTAGCAACGGGAACTGTATTCCATTTGTTCGAAAATACTATAAAGATCTTGCCAAGGCAAAAGGAAAAACTGAGATGCCATGGTGGATGGAAGACGCTACAAGTGTAAATCTTCAGTTTATAGCAGACATAGATAAGGAAAAGAGATCTGAATTAATAAGCCGTGGCATCATTCTTTTCCCCGAAATAGTAAAAGGTGATTATAAACGCTTTTCCTTGTGGCTTTGCACACGCCACTCAATTATCAGTCCATACGTGCGTGACCATTTTTCTGCTGGTGGATGTTGCGTGGCAATTGATGGTGATGAGTTATGCGAACCCTGTTGTCACATAGTAGGCACTGTTATTGAGCATTCTCAGCAAATCGTTGACATTTTGGAAAATATTGATAGTTCGTTCTATCACGAAGTGCTCGACGCTTGGCAATGTGAACCCTCACCCGACCATATGGTTGAGTTATGGCTGGGGACAATTTATAAACACTTGCCCAAGTTGAAAGACTTTGAGGATGTTATTTTGTCTCGGAAACAACATATTTTGACTTACACAAAAACACGCAATTAACCTTTTCCCCATCGCGCACATTGACAAGCAGATTCTCATTCTGCCGACAGCTGACCATAATGGTTCCAAATGCAAAAGGGGCAAGAGTCCCACATACTTGCAATTCGGATATAGTAGCGCTATTAGCCTCGCTGCCTTCCACCCTCCCCCACCCCCAAAAAAAAGCT
>JAFPDB010000241.1 GCA_017390085.1 Bacteroidales bacterium
AAGCCGAGTCTCGATGTCGGACACCTTAATGTTGTCGTCGCCTTGTGTGGCGAGGGTAGCCATCTTGATTCGCGACTCGGCGGGGGCCAAATCCTTCGGGCTTTTGAAGGGGTTGTGGGGGCTGACGACGAGCCATATGTCATCCACGCCTGCAAAGTTGAGGACGTATTGCGCCAATGCCAAGTGCCCAATGTGAATCGGGTTGAAGGAGCCGAAGAAGAGCGCGGTCTTCATCTGCCTACTTGCCTATAAAGGAGCTGATTAGGCTCTCGGCCTTGGCTTGCGCCGCGGCGAGGTCGTCGTTCACGATGATTTGGTCAAACTCGGGCGCGTAGGCCAGCTCTTGCCCCGCCTTGGCGAGGCGTTGCTCAATCTTCTCGGGCGAGTCCGTGCCGCGGCTGACGAGCCGACGGCGCAACTCGTCTATCGAAGGCGGCTGGATGAATAGGGTGAGGGCCTTTTCGCCGAAAATCTTTTTGAGGTTGACGCCACCCTTCACGTCGACGTCGAAGACTATCGTATGGCCTTTGGCCCAAATCCGGTCAATCTCGCTGCGCAGCGTGCCGTAGAAACATCCTTCGTAGACCTCCTCATGCTCAATGAAATCGCCTTTGGCAATGCGGTTGCGGAACTCGTCGGGCGAGAGGAAGTAATACTCCACGCCGTTTTGTTCTTGCCCGCGCGGGGCGCGGCTCGTAGCCGATATGGAGAACTCGAGCCCAAGGTTGCGGGTCAGCAGGTAGTTGACAATGGTGCTCTTGCCCGAGCCCGACGGGGCGGAGAAGATGACAATCTTGCCTTCGTTCATCGTAAAAGTCTTGGGCTAAAGGACGTTGAGGACTTGCTCCTTGATTTTCTCGAGCTCGTCTTTCATCATGACGACAAGGCGTTGCATCTCCGCCTGATTGGCTTTCGAGCCGAGGGTGTTTATCTCGCGCCCCATCTCTTGGGCGATGAAGCCGAGCTTCTTGCCTGCGTTGGGGTCGGTCTCCATGGTCTCGATAAAGTATTTCAGGTGGTTGGCGAGTCGGACTTTCTCCTCGTTAATGTCCAGTTTCTCAATGTAGTAGATGAGCTCTTGCTCAAGGCGGTTTTGGTCCACTTTGTCCTTGGCGATAATCTCGTCGAGGTTTTTCTGGATTCGGCCCTTGATTTTCTCAATTCGCTCCTTCTCGTATTGAGGCACGTCGAGCGAGTATTTTTCAATGAGGCCGATTCGCGTGCGGAGGTCGTTTTCGAGGGCTTTGCCCTCTTGCGCGCGGAAGGCGATGAAGTTGTCTGTCGCCTCCGTCACGCATTCCATCACTTGTTGCCACTCGCTCTCGTCGAGTTCCGGCTGCTCGACCTTGACGACGTCGGGCAGCGACATGATGATGCGCATATAGTCCGTAGCGCCCTCGATGCCGACCGATTCGGTCATCTCATGGAGCTGCTGGTAGTATTGGCGTACGGCGTTCTGGTCGATGCGGGCCACGCGCTCGGCTTGCTGCGTCTCGCAGAACATGGAGAAGTCCACTTTTCCGCGCCCTATGCGCCCGACGAGGTAGGAGCGTATGTCGAGCTCTTTCTCGCGGTAGAATGACGGGACGCGCATCGCCAGGTCGAGCTGTTTGCTGTTGAGGGACTTGATTTCGACTGTTATCTTTTTGGTGGGCAACTCTTTAACGGCCTTGCCGTAGCCGGTCATCGAGTATATCATTGAAGGATGATTATAACGTCTGTTTGTGTTTCTGTTTTTGCCAGATGCCGAAAATTATTCCGTCGGCGAGGCCGTCGGTGGGTATTTCTATCTCGGATATTCCGAGAGCGTCGGCAATGGTGATGAATATCTCGGCGGCTGGGACAATCACGTCCGCGCGGTCGGCTTTGAGCTTGTATTTGGCCATTCGTTGCTCAACGGAGAGCGAGGCGAGTTTTGTGTGCAGGATGCGCAGCTCGTCGACGCTCATCGTCTGCCCTGCCGCGTCGCGCTCGCCGGCCAACGAGAACAGCTTGTTGATGTTGCCCCCCGCCCCGACGATTGTGGCGTTGGTCATCGACGCGCTGCTCATGTTCTGCATGGCGAAGTCCGTAGCAAGTTTTCGTAAGTCCTTGACGAGCCGTTCTTTCCAATTCTCGACGGCCACGCTGTTGATCATCTTTACCGTGCCAATGGGGTAGGACTTGCTGCAAAACGTCTTCCCTCCGGACATGATGCTTACCTCTGTGCTTCCGCCGCCGACGTCGACGTAGACGAGTTTGCGCTTGTCGTCTGGCGAGCTGAGCCCGCAGACTATGCCGGCCTCCTCCTGCCCGGAGATTATCTCAATGTCGAGGTCCGTGGCCTCGCGGACGGCTTTGACCACGGCTGCCGAGTTGGAAGCCTCGCGGAGCGCGCACGTCGCGCATATCCGCCGGTTGCGGTCCTTGACTTCGTAGATTCCCATCACGATTGAGAAGGCCCTCATCAGGTTGGTGAGGTTCTTTAGCTTCTTGGAGCCTACTTTCCCTTTGGTGAAAACGTCCTGGCCGAGACGTAGGGGGACTCGCATCATGACGTCTTTGCTAAAGCGTCCCGTGGCGTCGTCGTCGAGCCTCTTGACGAGGAGGCGGACAGCGTTTGAGCCGATGTCTATGGCGGCGTAATGGGGGTATTCCATGCTCTAAAGATAATTAAATATTGTGATATGAATCTACGAGATGGGTGTTTTTGCTGAGCCGCGTTATTCTGTTGGCATGATTTGAATTATATTCGCGTGCGTATCATTATTTGACAATAGTGGAAGAAATCAGCTTTATCGAGTGGTGCCTGGACCATTTGAATTATTGGACCATCACGCTTTTGATGACTATCGAGAGCTCCTTCATCCCCTTCCCTTCTGAGATTGTAGTGCCCCCGGCGGCATATCGCGCCGCCTCGTCGCCCGACATGAACGTTTTCCTTGTCGTGCTGTTCTCAACCATTGGTGCCGACCTTGGCGCGCTGATAAACTACGTCTTGTCGCGAAGCCTCGGGCGGCTTGTGATCTACAAGTTTGTCGAGAGCCGTTTCGGGCGTATGTGTATGCTGGACCGCGCCAAAGTAGAGAACGCCGAAGCCTTTTTTGATAAGCATGGGGCGGTTTCGACATTCGTCGGGAGGCTTATTCCGGCTGTGCGCCAGCTCATCTCCATTCCCGCCGGTTTGGCAAGGATGCACGTCGGCAAGTTCTTGTTGTTCACCACGTTAGGTGCCGGGATTTGGAACTCCGTGCTTGCGGCGGCTGGCTATTTCCTGGCCTCCGTGATGCCAGAGGAGGAGATGCTGTCGACGGTGACAAAGTACAATAACGAGCTGAAAGTGGTGTGCGTCGCCCTAATAGTCGGCGTCATAGCTTTCCTCGTTATAAGGAATCTTATTAAAAATTGTAAAACCGCATGATATGAATAGCATAGCCCAACTTATATCTGAGCGCCGC
>JAFPDB010000242.1 GCA_017390085.1 Bacteroidales bacterium
CACAGGCCTTGCATCACAAGGATGAAAAGTGATACGAAAAACGTCATGGCCAGAGGGCCGGCGTAGTTGAGAAGTACGAACTTGTGGAGTTTTTTCATCTGTCTGCCGCAAACGGTCTCAAAGATAGCAATTTAATGGCTATTCGATTGCCGCGTTGAGGAAATCGGCGTAGGCCTTGACGTCCTCGTCGTAGGAGCGGCTTGGCGAGAGGGCGGCGCCGTCGTGGCCCACGACGATGTAGAAGGGCTGAGTGTTGGCGCCGAACTTATGACGCTGGAGAAAGCTCCATTTGTCGCCTATAGTCCTGAGGGTCACGTCTTTGCCGTTCTCACTGACTGTTATGGGCTCCGCCAGCGGGGTCTTGTCGTCGACGTAGAGCGAGACGAGGATGAACTTGTCGTTTATGAGGCTGGCCACGGTGGGGTCGGTCCATACCGCCGCCTCCATCTTGCGGCAGTTTACGCATCCGTGGCCCGTGAAGTCGAGGAGCAGGGGCTTGCCCGCGTCGCGCGCTGCCGCGAGGGCGTCGTCGTAGTCCTTGTATTTGGGTTCGACAGCCGTCTGCCCGAGGCGGAAGTCTTGAGTCGTCATGGGGGGGGCGAACGCGCTTATGGCTTTGAGCGGCGCGCCCCACAGGCCAGGCACCATGTATATGGCGAACGCCAATGAGGCCAGGCCCGCGAAGAAGCGGCTCACGCCGATGGAGCGGTTCTCGTCGTCGTGCGCGAACTTTAGCCAGCCGAACATATAGGCGGCCAAAAGCCCGAAGATGGCGATCCAGAGGCTCAGGAACGCTTCGCGGTCCAAGATGTGCCACCCGTACGCCATGTCGGCCACCGACAGGAACTTCAGGGCGAAAGCCAGCTCTACGAAACCGAGCGTCACCTTGACCACGTTCATCCAGCCGCCCGATCGCGGAGCGCTTTTTAGCAGGCTCGGGAAGAGGGCGAAGAGCGTGAACGGTATGGCCAGGGCCAGGGCGAAGCCGAGCATCCCGACGGCCGGGGCCATGAAACTGCCCTCCGACGCCACCGCCACGAGAAGGAAGCCGATGATGGGGCCCGTGCACGAGAAGGAGACAAGCGCCAGCGTGAACGCCATGAGGAATATGGCCACGAGGCCTGTGGCGTTGCCTTTGCGGCTCTCCACCTTGTCGGCCCACGACGATGGCAGCGTTATCTCAAAGGCACCCAGGAACGAGGCCGCGAAGACCAAGAGCAGGAGGCAGAAGAAAATGTTGAATATGGCGTTGGTGGCCAGCGCGTTAAGCTTGCTCGCCCCCCATATCCCCGTCACGACGAGGCCCAATGTGAGGTAGATGACGACTATTGCCGCCCCATAGGTGAGAGCCTCGCCCAAGGCCTTCTTGCGGTCCTTGTTGCGCTTCAGGAAGAAGCTGACCGTCAGGGGGATGATGGGCCATACGCACGGCGTGAAGATGGCAATGAGGCCGCCGAGCAGCCCTTGCAGGAGTATCTGCCAGAGAGGCATCTGGCCCGCGCTTGTCAGCTCCTCGCCTTTGGCCTTCATCTGGTCGACCACGGGTGCCCACGTCCCGCTCGTCAGGACGCTGTCGGCAATCGTGGCGCCCTTGGCGGGCGCGGCTATGGTGTCGGGTTTTGCCGCGCCACGCGCCTCGGCCTCAGTTTCTTGGGCGGGCGTGGGCGCTGAGCCCGACGACGCGAAGTCCACGCGCGTCGGCGGCAGGCAGCTCTGGTCGTCGCACGCGCCGTATTCGAGCGACACGTCGACGCGGTACTCGCCGCCAGTGAGTTCTATGCGTTGCACGAAGGTGACGGCTTTCTCGAAGAAGCGCAGCTCCATGCCGAACATCTTGTCGTGCTTCTTTATCTCGTTTCCTTTGCCGATGAGCTTACCTTTGAGCTCCGCGCCGCTCAGCTCGTTGACGAGCAGCGACGCGCTTATGGGGCCGTCGTCGCCCAGGTCGGTCGAGTAGACGTGCCATCCGGCGTCGATGCGCCCGTCGAAGATGATGTAGGCCTCGCCGGGCTTGTCGCCTTTCTCCATTCGGGTGGAGAAGTGGACAGGCTCGGCCATTTGCGCCGTCGCGGCAATGCCCAGCGCAAGGGCTGAGGCAAGGAAAGTAAGTATGCGTTTCATTTCGTGTGGTGAGTGGCTTTCTCCCGATGATGCCATGCCGGCCCGCGGAGTCGGAGTGTGTCGTTGTGAGTTGATGGTAGTCGCTCCGAACGGGACGGGTGTTATGTTGTTCGGCGTAAAGTTAGTTAAATAAAGGTCGCGAATGGGGGCGAGGGCTGAAAATGCGCCATTTGAGAGGCTTTTGAAAGCCATTTATGGGGCTTTTGAAACCCTGCTATTCGCCTCTTTATTCATTATTAACTCACTTTAGCCAACCAACACGCGCAAAGGCACTAACTTAGCGAGCTGTAAAACATTGCAAGCAAAACAGATACAATGGTACAGAATCTACTCGAAGGCAAGAGAGGCATTATCTTCGGCGCCCTCAACGACAAGTCTATCGCATGGAAGGTAGCCGAGAAGGCCAAGGAGCAAGGGGCGATCTTCACCCTCTCCAACACCCCCGCCGCTTGCCGAATGGGCGAGGTCATCGGACTCGGCAAAGCCACTGGCGCCGAGCTCATCCCCGCCGACGCCACCAATATCGACGACCTGAAGAACGTTTTCGAACGCTCTCAAGAGGTGCTGGGCGGCAAAATCGACTTCGTTCTCCACTCCATCGGCATGTCGCTCAACGTCCGCAAAAAGAGGGAGTACACCAACCTCGACTATAATTTCCTGGGCAAGACCCTCGACATCTCAGCCATCTCGTTCCACAAGATGCTCCAGGTGGCCTACCAGTCCGACGCCATCAGCGAGTGGGGCAGCGTCGTGGCCCTATCCTACGTCGCCGCGCAGCGCACTTTCGACGGCTATAACGACATGGCCGACGCCAAGGCCCTGCTCGAGAGCGTCGCCCGCAGCTTCGGCTACATCTACGGCCGCGAGAAGCACGTCAGGATCAATACCGTCAGCCAGTCGCCAACGGCCACGACCGCGGGCTCAGGCATTGCAGGTTTCGACGGACTGATGGACTTCTCCAACCGCATGAGCCCGCTCGGCAACGCTTCGGCCGACGAGTGCGCCAACTTCGTCGTCACGATGTTCTCCGACCTCACGCGCAAGATCACCATGCAGAACCTCTTCCACGACGGCGGTTTCTCAAGCATGGGAATGAGCGCGAGCGCTATGTCGCAATACAACAAGAGCTTCGACGGCCAGCAGGCTTAGAAACCAGAAAGCTCAGTAAATCAAACCAATAAACGCATGGGCGCCGGTGGGGACGATACCCGCCGGCGCCCTTCTTTTCTGGCCCGTGGCAACCCCGCTCGGCGAAACGCTCTTTGCGCACCAGATTCTTTATGACGCAAATTGATGTTTTTGTGTTCCGTTTTTCTCTAAAATAGTGATTTTTGGAGTTCTTTTGTGGTGAATAGGGCAAAATTGGCTTCAATATGACGATATTAGCGAAACCAATTCAAACACACTGTATTTATGGAGCAAAGAGTAACGTTTGGCGACATCGTGAAGCATAATGGCGATGTCGTGACGTATTCTGACGGCAGGGTCGCCATCCTGCGCGGAGTCCCCCACGTGAGGGAAGACGCGTTCCTTCTTGACGGGGTCTACGTCTGCATACTTTGCGTCAGTGGCGAAGCCTCATTCACCCGAAACGAGGGGTGCGACTTCGAAGTACGGCAGAGAGATTTCCTCATTAGCCATCCCAACCGCATCATAAGGCCGCTGAGTTTCAGCGGCGACTTCAGCGGTCTGGGCCTCGTCTTCTCCCAAGAATATTTCGACAAATTCCTGCTCTACGGCGGAAACCGTTGGAACGTGCGCCAATTCCTCGACTGTCACAACGTCATCCACCTCTCCGACAACGAGGCCGACGAGATGCGCGACGATTTTGACTACCTGGTTCGAAAGTCCAGGCGCGCCAGCGGCCCTCACGCCACCGACGTCCTCGACCTGCTCATCCGCGCCGTGCTCGTGAATTGCTACGACGTCGTCTCCAAATTCTACGAGCAGAAGAACAGCGACATCAGGCCCAAGCGGTTCTCGGCCGCCGAGCAGCTTCTCAACCGCTTCGTCAACCTCGTCGAGGAGCGGACCCCGGCCGCCCGCGAAGTGTCGGACTACGCCCGCGAGCTATGCGTAACGGCCAAATACATCTCCACCATCTGCCGCGCCCAGACGGGCATGACCGCCCGCCAGATAATTAGCGAGAGCGTGGCGCGTAAGCTCCGTCGCCTGCTCAGCGACCCGAATCTCTCAATAAAAGAAATTGCCGAAAAGAGCGGCTTCAGCAACCTCTCGTTTTTCGGCAAATACGTGAAAAGGGAATTGGGCGACTCGCCGCGTAACTTGCGGAGGCCGTCCCCCGATATCAAGGATTAGAACTGCGCGGCCACGAATTCAGCCACCTCAACGCTCAGCCGCGTGAGGCTTTCGGCATCGCCAGGCACCATCATCGAATGGTCCATCCCCTTGTGGATCACGAGCTTGGCATTGGGCAGAGCCCTCTCTAAGTAAGGCCCGTAGGAAGATGGGACGACGGTGTCGGAGTTGCCGAAAACGATGAGCGACTTGCCGCTGTATTTCGTGGCCTCAAGAAGAAAATCAGCCTTTTGCGCGCTGACAATGTAGTCGCGGCCGATGACCACCCGTCCGCCCCACAGCTCGACGCGCTTAGGCGGCTCGGCGGGGTTGAAAGCCACCCCGAAAATATTCCCCCTCGCGGCATCGTCGTGCAGGACGGCGGCGGGCGCCATCATGGCCAGGCAACGAATCCGCCTTTTGCCGAGGTCCGCCGCGCCGAGCAGGCTCACGGCCCCGCCCATCGAGTGGCCCACGAGAGCCACCCCGTCGACAAAAGGCAAGTTGCGCGCGTAGTCGACCACGGCCTTGAGGTCCTCGACCTCGGTCTCGACGGTCATGTCCTCAAAAGCGAACTTCTTCGTGACGCTCGCCCCGCTGCCCGCGAAGTCGAACAGGAGCGTCGCCACCCCGCGCCTCTCGAGCTCAACGGCCACTTGGCGCAAGAGCCCGTCGCCCTTGGTGCCGCCAAATCCGTGGCAGAGGATTGCAATCGGGCACTTAGCCCCGTCGGCGAGGGTGGCCGGCTTGTGATATATCGCGCTTAGCGGGGCGTTAGGCCCCTTGATGGTGACGGCCTGATCGTTTTGCGCCGCCATGGGCGTCAGGGACAGAATGAGCGCGGCAATGCCGGCTATTAAGTTTAGTTTCATTCGGATGTTTAGTTTTAGTTCCATTTGCAAAAATAATCTAAAAGGGATACTTTCTTCCGCCAAAAGGTGATTTATGCGCGGATAGCGGCGCCCTCTTCACTTGCTTCTGATGACGATTTTTCGCATCTTTGTCATCGCCCCCCATTAGCACCCATGGGGAGAGGCTTTTTGTCAGCGTACATAGGATATACACAATGAAAGAGATATGCGGCGCTTTTGGCGCGAGGTGCGGCGCGAGCGTCCGCGTGGGAGATAACCAACAATGGCAAGCACCCTTAATGTCGGCGACGTTGTCGATTGCGTCGTCAGGAAAGTACAGGCAAATGGATTGTCTGTCTCGTTGCCTAATGGCCGTTTTGGCTACGTGCCGAAATATTGCGCTCAATCCCTTTGCGACGCCGACGGCGATTTCGTCGTCAGCGAGGGAGACTCGGTATCACTGAAAGTCAAAGAGATGGGGCAGCCCGTCCGCCTTGGCGACGACGAGGAACCGTCCGCCGAGCCGATGCCGCGCCCCGCCCCGCCCGCCTCTTCGGGCCCGAAGGTTGTCGGCAAGATTGACCTCAGCCAAGTCAAAACCCGGAAAAGGGTTGCCGGCGGCGCCTCGGCCAACGCCCCCGAAGCCCCGAGCCGCGACAGGACTCCTGAATACAAGGAAGGCGACGTGCTCGAAGGTGTCATTACGCGCGTGCAGGAGAACGGGGCCTACGTGTCGCTCCGGCGCGGTGGCCAAGGCTTCATGCCCGTCTACCTCATGGACAAAGATGCCGACGACCAGCCACGCCAATACAGGCGGGGCGAGAAGGTGACCGTGGGCGTGGCGTCGACAAAAGGCTACATACGCCTTTGCGGCGAGGAGAAACTGCGAAAGAAGGAACGCCGCGAGATGAGCAAACCCGTAATCTCCACGGCCCTGCGCTACTTCCCCATGATGGCGTTCCTTGCTGGGCATAAGCCAGGCGACCTATTCCTCGCCTCGGTGGGCGAGACGTGCGCCGACAAGATGACGATCACCCTGCCGAACCTGAAGGTAGACGGAGTCGTGTGGCGCGACGAGGTCTCGTGGAGGCCAGTGGAGAACGTCTCCGACATATTCGGGCGCGGCGATACCGTCGACGCCGTATTCATCGGGGCCGACATGGACCACTACCGCCTCCTCTTCAGCATTCGCCAAGCGACACCGCGCCCCGCCGACGCGTGGGAGATGCCCGCCGACGAGCGCCGCATGATGCGCGAGGGCGATACCGACGCCCTCTCGGCCGCGGCCCACTATAAGATTGGCGACGAAGTCCGCGCCTCGCTTACCCACGATCGCGACTATTACCTTTTCTTCGAAGTGGGCGGCTACGGACTTCAGGGCTACGCCTTCAAAGAGATGTTCCCCCAACTCTTGTCTCACGACGGCCGGCTGATGGCCGCCCCGGGCGACGAGGTCGACGCCGTCGTCGTGCAGGTGGGGGGGCGCGTGGGCCTTTGCGACAAACGGATATGGCAAGAAAGGCGCGACGAGGTCGATGCCGTATTCCTCTCCGAATTTGCACAGCAGCCCATCATGAGGGCCGCCGCCGCAAAAATCTACCGCCCGGGAGTTGAGGTCCGCGGAACGGTCACGGACCTCGATGGCGACCGTATCGTAATGGCGTTGCCCAAGGGCGGCCTCGGCTTCATGAAGAAAAGCGATATGATTGTCATGCCCGAGGGCGACGGGCAGTTGAGGCTCGGAGCCAAAATCTCGGCCACCGTCGTAAAGTCCAACAGGCAGGGTTTTGAGCTGTGCGACAGCGCGCGCAACGCGTTGCAGAAGTTGCGCATAGGCTCGCAGCTAAGCGACATATATCACGTGGGCGACAGGATAAGCGGCACCGTCGCGCGACTCATGGGCGAGACGGCTCTCGTCTCGCTGCCCTACGGCGGCAACGGTGTGTTGCAGCAGAGCAACGTCTCGCCCAAAAACGAGGGCGAGGCCCCCGTCATGCCTGCCGAGGGCGAGGTGGTCGACGCGATGATTTTCAGCGTGAGCCGTCAGCGCGTGACGCTTTGCGACATCGAGCGATGGAAAGCCATCCAGGAGAAGAACGCGCGTCGCCCCGAGGACTATTTCAAGGTTGGCGACAGGCTCACCTCGCAAGTCATATATGCCACCAAGACGGGAGTCTACGTACAGATCCCCACGGCGGGCAAAGGCTTCTGGCCCGTCTACAATATGCTGGGCTACGTCGAGGGCAAGTCTAAGCCCATGCCTCGCCGAGGCGCGACGGTGACAACTGTCGTTCAGAAAGTTACGGATAAAGGGGTGATCCTTTGTGACGAGACTTTCTACATGCAGACCCTCGAACGGAGCGAGGAGCAAGACGGCTGAGAGGGTGCGCCGTCGATGCTAATAAGGTTTTAGCGGGATAGAAATACGACGAAAAATGGGGGACTGCCATCATTGGCGGCCCCCCATTTTCGTTGCTGGTCTTTGGGCTTTGCTTGGCAAAAGGGATTAGCGCCCCGCTTGAAAGCCCCCTCCCTACTTCACGTCCTGAACGTCGACAATCTTGTTGCTGATGGCGTATATTGTCAGCGCGATGGAGGAGTGGATGTTGAGCTTGCGCGCGATGTTGCGCCGATGCGTCAGGACGGTGTAGACCGAGATGTTCATCTTGTCGGCTATCTCCTTGTTGGTCAGGCCGCCGACTACTCCCTTGACCACCTCTTTTTCCCTCTCCGACAAGGCTTCGCCGCTCGTGTAGGCCTCGGTCTCGGCGTTGCGGCCGCGCAAGATGTCGAATATGTTCTGGATGTCCTCCTCGGTGTCGAAAATCCCGATTTGCGCGTCGTAGCGTTGGCTCAGGGTGCTGCCGACGACCGAGCTCATCAGGGCCACGAAACGCGTCTCTCGCGAGCACTTCTCCCTCCATCTGCCGACGTCGAAGAGGCCGCCAAACGTGGGCGACACGATGACGACCGAAGGCATGAACGATGCGAGGTGGGTGTCGAGGTCGGCGGGTTGCGATACTTCGAGGTAAGAGGCTTCGCCGCCAAACACCCTGCGTAGCGTGGCGAGGATTCCCATTCTCACGACGACGTGCTGCTCTGCCACGGCGATTTTCAGGTTTGTTATCTGTGCCATGACCGCGCCCCCCTATCTTTTGCTTGCCAAGTTTCGCTGCCTCTCGACGAGGGCGGGGATGAAGAGGCTGTCCTCAATGTCGCAATGGCACCGCAGGTCGGCCTCGAAGCCGAAGATGTCGTAGAGGACCTGGTGGACCTCCCTGGCCTTGTCGGCGCAAGGGAAGTATCGTATCATGACGTTTTTGAGCTCGACGAGGTGTGTGTCGATGTTGTCGTGCTGGCTTATGAAGTTGGGGAGGTCGAAGTCGCCAATGGCGTCCTGGCCGCTGTTGAGGCGGTCGGCGTAGTCGAAAAGTACCTTGTTCTCGTAGGCCAGGTGGCGGTTGACGGCGGCGGCGTAGGTGTCGAAGAGGCGTATGACGAGGGCGGAGAGGGTGGTGTCGCTCACGCTGTCGACGACGCTCACGAGTTTGTCGCGAAGCTCGGGAATCTTGAAGTCGCTGTAATAGAGGTGCGCCTCGCGCAGGAATCCTATCATGGCCTTGATGTCGACTTGGTGGTAGAGTGTGCTGTCGGCCGAAGCCACGTAGTTGACCACGGCGAGAAATGTGCCTGTGTTGACCCCTTTGGCTTTGCACACTTGGCCGACGGTCTGGTCACCAATGCCGAGGCTTAGGCCGAAGCGGCTGAGAATGAGCAGGATCTGGTAGTGTTCCGACAGGATGTCGCCCAGTTTATGGTTCTCGGTGAACTTCATGTATCGTGGTGTCGTTATTTTTATTCAGTACAAAGATAACGAAAACTAACTGTAAAGGGGGATAAAAAACGGCGACCGCCCGAATGTTTGCATTCGGGCGGTCGCCTTGAGCTGGTAGCCGATAAGAGAATCGAACTCTTATTGCCAGATTGAGAATCTGATGTCCTAACCGTTAGACGAATCGGCCATCTTTTGTCGTTAAGCCAGTGTCTCTCTGACTTTGACGTTGCAAAATTATGGCTTCTTCGTGATATATGCAATAGTCGGGGCGGGATTTTCGCGTAAATTATGGGCGAATTCCCTCTTTCCCTCAGTGGGCAATCACCACCTCTGGGCCGCCTCGGTAAACGCCTCCATTATGGCTGTGGGCTTGCCGTCTTTGAATGCGCCAAGCGGATATTGCCCTTCGAGTTCGGGCGCCCAGTAGAAAACGCCATGGCAGTGGCCTTCGGTCTTTTCGGCCGAGTAGCGGATTATGTCGGCGAGCAGCTTCTTGCCCTCGACAGGTTTGGATGCCAGGACGCCGGTCTCGACCACGATGGCGTCGGTGCCATATTTCTTGGCCAGACGGACGATGTTGGCGGCGAAAAGCTCGAGGGTCTCCTCGTCGGTCTTGGTCAGGCCGGCCTCTTTGTCCCAATAGGGGTAGACGCTCATCCCGATGACGTCCCATTTCGTGCCATATTTGCGTAGCCCGTCGAAGATGAAGTCGTAACGTTCGGGGTCGCACGCGCCGTCGAGGTGGACGATGACCTCGGCGTTGGGGAATATCTCCTTCACGGCGTCGTAGCCCGCTTGTGTGATTTCCGCATAGGCTTTCATGTCGTCTTCGGCCTTGGCCTTGGGCCAAAGGAAGCCGTGGCTGGTCTCGTTGCCCACTTGTACCCATCGGACGTCGATTTTGGCATCGCGCAGGGCTCGGAGCGTCTCTCGCGTATGGTCCGCGACGACGGTTTTGAGCTCGTCGACCCGGTAGTATTGCCAGGCGCCGGGGGTGGCCTGGTGCCCTGGGTCGGCCCACCAGTCGCTGTAATGGAAGTCCACCATTACGGCCATGCCGTAGTATTTGGCTCGTTTGGCCATCTCCAGCACGTCGGCTGGGTTGCAGAAGCCGTCGCGGGGGTTGACCCACACGCGGAGTCGTATGGCGTTGAGGCCGAGTTCGTGCATGAGGGCGGTGTTTTCGCGCAGCTCGCCTTTGGCGTTGTAAAGTTTGCCTCCGCGGGCCTCGATCTCGGTCGTGCCGCTGATGTCGGCTCCGAGCCAGAATTTGTCGCCGCTCTGGGCGAGAGAGGGCGCGGTGAGGCTCATGGTGGCCGCCAGCATGGCGACGGTCAGTCTATGTGCTTTATGCATAACAGATTGTGTGTGTATTTTTGACGTTCTTCATTAAATATTCCTTGGCTGTCGAGGGTGTCTGTGCGTACGGAGCCCGACGAGTGGAGGATTCGCCCGTCGCCCATGTAGAGCCCTACGTGGCACACCCGGCCTTGCTGGTTGTGGAAGAAGGCGAGGTCGCCTCTGCGGGCGCGGCCCAGGCTGGTCTCGCTGCCCATGTCCACTTGTTGCGATGCGTCGCGGGGGAGGGTTTTGCCACAAATCTTGTAGGCTATTTGCGTAAGTCCTGAGCAATCTATGCCGAAGGCCGTCCGCCCTCCCCATAGGTACGGCACGCCCCAGTATTGCATTGCCACGTCGACGGCGTCGGCGGGGTGGGGTGTGGGGGCGAGGTCGGGGTCGATGTCGTACGCGTCGTGGCCAATGGCGAACGACAGGCCGTCCGCCGCAATGTTGCGCAGTTCGGAGCCGCCCGTGATGGGCATTGGCCTCGGGTCGGCGCGTTTGTGGATGGTCGCCAGTGGGCTTGCCGCCACTCTCGCCTGTGAGCCGAGCCATGCCTCGACGAGGGGGGTGGGCATCTCTTGCGGGAGTTTGAAGTCGACCCATCCTTCGTAGTCGTCGTAGAGGGTGTGGATGAAGGTCCATCTGCCCACGGTCTCCCGGATTTCGTAGGTCTCGCCAAAGATGAGCTGGCTCGAGAGTTCCGAGGCTTCGGAGGGCAGCGAGCGGATGGGGATCATGCCGTATGTGCAGATGCCGAGTCTCATGCCTCTGACGTTTTATCGCAGCCTGATTTCCTGGCCGTCGTAGGGTTCGTCGCCTTGCGCCATGCCGTTGCGGCGGAGCAGTTTGCGGAGCTTGATGCCGTAGGAGTGGGCGATGCTCCACATGGTGTCGCCGGGTTTGGCTTCGTAGATTATGCAGTCGGGGTGTGAGCGGTTGCGCTTGGGGCGCAGGTAGATGAACGTGAGGTCCGATATTTTGGCGTCGGAGGTGAGGTCGTTGTACTTGAATAGCTCCCAGACCATGAGGTGGAACTCTGTGGCTATGCTTTCAAAAGTGTCGGCCTCCCTGATTTCGACGTAGCGCACCCCGTTGTTGTACATGACCTCGTGTGGCGGCAGGGGGTTGATTTCGAATGCGGGTTTGCCTACCGTGCGGCGCGGCGAAAGGTCGTCGTCGGGTGTCGAGTGGCCGTCGGTCGGGTTGCCGTTGTTCCCGGCGGGGGCGGACTGTCGGCCTTCGGCTGTGTCGTAGACGTGTAGGCCCTCCTCCTCGATGATTTTGATGAGCCGCTGGGCGTAGGTTTTTTCGGTGGCGTAGCCGCAGCTTTTGAGGCCGTTGGCCCAGGCCACGTAGTCGGTCTTGTCGAGCGTGAAGAGTACGGCGTAGCGTTTCGCCCCGGTCAGGAAGTCGCTATGGTCGCGGAAGCTGTCGAAAGCTGAGTCGTAGCTGCGGAAGCACTCGTTTTTGCGGTCGTCGTCCTTGTATTTGGTGCGTCCCGTCCAGTTGGAGTGGCATTTTATGCCGAAATGGTTGTTGGCCTCGACGGCGAGGTCGGAGCGTCCGCAGTCGCTTTCGAGGATGCCTTGCGCGAGGGTGATGCTTGCGGGGATTCCCGTGCGCTCCATTTCCTCTATCGCCCAATCTTTATATTTGGCCGCGTAGGCTTGCCGCTCAGGCAGTTGTTGCGCCGTGGCCAAGGTTGCCGATGCTGCGCATGAGGCGATCAGCATGAGGCGGAGCTTTCTAACGGTATGAGCTTCCATGGGTTGAGTGTTTCGTTGTCTCCTCAGGGGGTTATGATGTGTGAGATGATGTGGCTCTCGGGTGTCGGACCGAATTGTCGGCTGTCGGCGATTATGTCGCGGTTGTCGTTGAGGGTCATGTAGTAGCTGAGCTTAAAGGTGTACGTGGCGCCTTTTTGCGGTTTGAGTTCCTCTTTTTCAAATCGCCGGACGAGAGGCCCGTAGAGCATGGCGTTGGCGTAGGTGAGGTTTATGGTCTCGCCTTTTTGCGGGAGTCGGAGGGGGCCCCAGTGGTAGGCGTTCCAGAGGTAGGCGGCGTTCCAGGGGAAGACTCTGTCGTCTGGCATGTTTGGGGGTAAGGCGGCGTAGGTGAACGTTTTCCATTTGGCCTCGCGCTCGGCGATGGGCAGCCGCATGGCCGTGGTGTCTTGTTCGGGTTTGCCTCGCTGCGCCTTCATGCTCGCCATCGTTTCGCGCATTTGCCTAAGGGCCGAGTAGGGGGCGTGGGGGCGCGACTTGAAGGCTGCCGTGGGCTTACCCCCTTCGTCGGCAAGTCTGCCGTTGACGTAGAGCGCGGCGTCGGCTATCGTCACTGTGTCGCCCGGGCGGGCGGCGATTCTCATTGCCAGGGGTCCGGCGGGCGTATGAATCAACGCCTTGTCGCCCCGCGAGATGCGGCCGAGCTGGTGTGTCCTGTAGTATTCTGAGGCGTTGGCGGTGTCGCAAGCCACTCCGAAGTGGAGCTTGTCGACCAGGTAGAGATGTGAGGTCCCGTCGGGCGAGCTTATCGTGGCGAGCGAGAAGACGAACGTGACGACGTAGGCCGCGCCAGCCATGCCGAAGAGGGCGCCAAGCCCCCACGACAGGCATTTGCGCCCGATGGGTGTCCGCCTCTCGACCCAGTCGGCCAATATCGAGAAGGCCAATGTCGATATGTATGCCC
Source organism: Bacteroidales bacterium (assembly GCA_017390085.1). Classification (GTDB taxonomy): domain Bacteria; phylum Bacteroidota; class Bacteroidia; order Bacteroidales; family Marinilabiliaceae; genus W3P20-009. The sequence continues at coordinate 13,138 of JAFPDB010000242.1, forward strand.
ATACGCATAGCGCCAAGGGGATGAGCAGGGCGTAGGCCCTGACCCATATCAAGGCGGCCGCCAGCGACGCGCCTATTATCAGCCCTTTGGCGAGCCTTGTTTTCTCGATAGGCCTCCTGATTTTTTTCGATATCGCCATTGCTTTCCGACGGTCGTCGTGATGCCGTTAGCGGCGGTCGAAGTCGGTCTTGAAGAGCCTGTCCCACCGGATGTTGG
>JAFPDB010000243.1 GCA_017390085.1 Bacteroidales bacterium
ACACCAGAAGTCTCACTTAGTTCGTCATACAATTCATCATTATATGGCATACAAGATCGATCAAATTGAAGGCATTGGACCTGCCTATGCCAAAAAACTCGAAGAAATAGGAATCAAGACAACCGACGACCTCCTCCGCGAGGGAGCAACACCCAAAGGAAGGACTAAAATCGCCGAACAGACCGGAATCTCGGGCAAGCTCATCCTCACGTGGGTCAACCACTCCGACCTCTTCCGCATAAACGGAGTAGCTGGTCAGTTCGCCGAGCTTCTCGAAGCCGCAGGTGTCGACACCGTAAAAGAACTCCGTCATCGAGTCCCGGCCAATCTTCACGCCAAAATGGTTGAGATCAACGACCAAAAGAACCTCTGCAATCGCGTCCCGGCCGTCGCCGAAATCGAGAAAATGGTCGAGCAGGCCAAGCAGCTCGAGCCGATGGTCTCCTACTAAACCTTTGACTTTTCGCCTTTAATTCATAAATTAGCGCAATACGAAGGCCTGACATTCCTCGTGACTGTCAGGCTTTTTCTACTATTACCCTCAAAACCACTTTTCAACCCGATGGTCAAAGTACGCCCCTTCAAAGCCCTGCGCCCCGCCAAAGAGATCGCCTCGCGAGTCTCCTGCCTTCCCTACGACGTCATGAACTCTGCCGAGGCCGCTGCCATGGCCAACGGCGACGAGGTCAGCCTCCTTAACATCACACGTGCGGAAATCTGTTGCCCCGACGGCACTGACATCCACTCCGACACAGTCTACGCCAAGGCTAAAGAAAACTTCGATAAGGCTCGCCAAAAAGGGTGGCTTGTTCAGGACAGCACACCCTGCTACTACATCTACGAGGAGGTCATGAATGGTCGCAGCCAATCGGGAATAGTCGCGGCTGCCGCCTGTCAAGACTACGACGATGGGCTTATTAAGAAGCACGAGCTGACACGCCACGACAAGGAGGAGGACCGCATGGTCCTAACCCGTTGGCTCAACGCCAACATCGAGCCCGTCTTCCTGGCCTATAAGTCAGTCCCCAGGCTTGATGAAATTGTTGCAACGGCGCAACGCTCCACACCCGAATACGATTTCATCTCATCCGATGGCGTCATACATCGACTTTGGGTTGTAGATAATCCTAAGACGATCAATGAGATAGAGCAGCTTTTTGAGCAAAATGTCGAGGCCACCTACGTTGCCGACGGCCATCACCGTACGGCAGCTGCCGCCCGAATTGGCAAAGAGTTCGCCGCTAAAAATCCCAACCATAACGGTAGAGAGAACTACAACTTCTTCATGGCCGTAATCTTCCCCGACTCCCAACTCCACATCATGGACTACAATCGCCTCGTCAAAGACCTCAACGGCCTCTCCGACAGCGATTTCCTCGCAAAACTTACAACAGTCATGAATGTCCAAAAAGTCGGGAGCGAGCAATACTCGCCATCCGCCCTTCACGAGTTCTCCATGTACTTCCAAGGCCAATGGTACAAGCTCACAGCCAAACCTGGGACCTACAATGATGCCGACCCAGTCGGCGTTCTCGACGTGAGCGTACTCACCGACAATGTCCTCACCCCAATTCTCGGCATCGAGGATATGCGAACATCCTCGCGCATCGACTTCGTAGGCGGAATCCGTGGTCTTGCCGAGCTGAAAAGAAGGGTAGACAATGGAGACGCCTGCGTCGCATTCGCTCTTTACCCCGTCTCCATGAAACAGCTCACCGACATCGCAGACACTGGCAACATCATGCCACCAAAGACAACTTGGTTCGAACCAAAACTTCGCTCCGGACTCTTTGTGAAGCTCGTCGACAACAACGTCGAGTGATTTTGCCACCAACCACTTGCCGTCTTGTCAAAATTTTGCTTAATTTGTGAATTGGTAATGCGATTGAGCCTCAATCTCAACCAATAATCAAATGTCTCAATTAACCAAGGCTATCCAGGAAGTCAAAGCAACCCTACC
>JAFPDB010000244.1 GCA_017390085.1 Bacteroidales bacterium
ACCCCTCCGGAGTCTCGCCCAACGGCTTCTTCTACTGCACAAACAACAGCGGACATAACTTCTCGCTCAACCACACCAACTACTCCGCCGGCGGCCGGTGCACAGCACAGCAGAAACTCGCGAAGCCCATCGACATGGACGGCAGCGAGGTGGCGGCGACCCTCACGCAGACGGGCGACACCATTTTCTTCTCCGCCACCAACAGCGACGGCGACCTCGACATTTTCTACTCCATCCGCACCTTCAACGGCCAGTGGATGAAGCCGCGCCCAATACCAGGCCTCGTCAACCGGATCGGCAGCGACGAGAACTTCCCCTACCTCGCCAAAAATGGCACAAGGCTCTTCTTCGCATCCAACCGCGAGGGGTCGATGGGAGGCTACGACATCTTCTACTCCGATTTCGACTTCCACAAATACGAGTGGGGCAAGCCCGTCCAACTGCCATACCCCATCAACGACACCTACGACAACATGACGATCTCCTTCTCGTCCGACTACCGCTACGCCTACGTATCCCTCTTCCGCGACGATAGCTACGGCGGACGCGACATCTACGCCGTCCTCTTCGACCACATCCTCCCCACGTCCGCCATCATCAAGTACTCACTGAAGGTCCGCGACGCCAAGCGCAAGCCCGTCGACATCACGACTCAGCCGCGCATCGAGATCCGCAACGACTACGGCGACCTCGTCGCCATAGAGAGGATGAATATGCGCACCAACACTTTCGTCGTGGTCCTCGACCCCGGCACCTACACCATGACCATCGACATCGATGGGGCCGAGCATTACGAGGAGCCAATCGTCGTCGAGGAGCGCACCTACGACTCCACACCCATCGAGAACACCATCACGCTCAAAGCGCGCTGACTCCTTTTGTATTCAAACACATCGCAATAACCATAACCAGAAGTTTTTCGGCATGAACATCGAACTGACGCGCCCCATCGTCTTTTTCGACCTCGAGACAACGGGACTAAACATTGGTCGCGACCATATTGTTGAAATCTCACTCATAAAAGTGCACCCCGACGGTCGTCGCGAGAGCTTCACGCAACGCCTCAACCCGGGAATTCCAATCCCCGCCGAGGCGACAGCCGTCCACGGCATAACCGATGCCGACGTGGCCGACAAGCCGCACTTCAAAGACGTGGCCAGAAGCATCGCCAACGTCATCAAGGGGTGCGACATCGCCGGATTCAACAGCAATAAGTTCGACGTGCCGATGCTCGCCGAGGAGTTCTTGGCTATTAACATGACCGACGTGGACCTGCGCCGCGCCAACTTCATCGACGTCCAAGTCATATTCCATAAAAAAGAGCAACGCACCCTCTCCGCCGCCTACAAATTCTACTGCGACAAAGACCTCGAAGGCGCGCACGGCGCATTTGCCGACACGGCGGCCACAGTCGACGTCTTCCTCGCGCAGCTCGAACGATACCCCGACATCCCGCACGACGTCAAGGGACTCGCCCAATTCTCGCAAGTGACGCGCAACGTCGACTTCGCCGGCCGATTTGTCTACGACGCCAACGGAGTGGAGGTCTTCAACTTCGGCAAACACAAGGGCAAGAGCGTCGAAGATGTGCTTCGCGCGGAGCCAAGCTATTTCGACTGGATGATGAACGGCGACTTTAGCCGCGACACGAAACGAATCTTGAGCGACATACGCATAAGGATGGGCAAACAACAGTCTCGCAAATGAAAATCATCTGCGTCGGGTTGAACTACCCCAGCCATGCCGACGAAATAGGGATGCGCCCCGCCGACGCCGAGCCCACAATTTTCCTGAAGCCCGACACCGCGCTGCTCCGCAACAACGATCCTTTCTACATCCCCGACTGGGCCAATCGTTTTGACTACGAGACCGAGCTCGTCTTCCGAATCTCGCGGCTCGGCAGGCATATCGACGAGCGTTTCGCGCACCGTTACTACGACGCCGTCGGAATCGGGATTGACTTCACAGCCCGCGACCTTCAAGACAGGCTCGTCAGAGAGGGGCGGCCATGGGAGATTTGCAAGGCGTTCGACTACTCGGCGGCCATCTCGCCATTCATACCCCTCGCCGAACTGCCGCCCGTGGCTGACCTACACTTCTGCCTGACCGTCAACGGCGAGAAAAGGCAAGAAACCGCCGCCAGCCAAATGATCTTCTCCATTGACAGAATAATAGCCCACGTCTCGCGCTACTTCTCGCTGCGCATGGGCGACCTCATATTCACAGGCACGCCGACGGGCGTAGGCCCCGTGAGCGAAGGCGACCGCCTCACCGCCACTCTCGAAGGCCGCACGATGCTCGACTTCGAGATTAAGTAACACACCACGACAAAGCCCCCCAAACACACACACAATCGCCATGGGCATCGGCATGAACCATAGCGGCCTGAAACCCGCAATTGCCGCCCTCGTAGCCGCGGCTCTCCTGATGGTCGCCTATGCCCTGACCTCCAGCCCCCGCCACGAGGACGACTATGCGGCCGTCGGCAAACGGATAAGCAGAGTCATGCAGCGGCACGACGAGGCCATGGGCCGCTGGCTCGACAGCGTGGCCGACACCCTCGCCAACACCGCCACACTAACATTCCCACAACAGTTCGCGGACCCGGACTACTCGCTCTACGTCTTCGACGCCGACACGCTCCGCCTATGGCACGACGCGTGCTTGCCGACATCGGACATTCGCCCCGCGACGCTCGAACGCCGCATCTTAGTCTCCGACAACGGGACCTACTTCATACGGCATCTGCGCCGCGGCACGACAGCCATGTTCGCCCTGCTCCGCATCCGCAGCCACTCGCCCTACGACAACGAGTATCTGGCCGACCGCTACCACCCCTCGCTCGACTTGGGCGAGCAGGCGCGCATCTCCACCTCCCACGCAGCCGGGGCCACGGTCACAGCGCCCGACGGCACATACCTCTTCACCGTCACGGGCGACGCCTCTTGCCGCACATCGCGCCTCGGCTACGTGGCTTCAATCTTACTGCTCGTCGGGGCTATCGTCTTGACGCTCTGGGCGATAGTCCGCACTACGTCGGTCATTGCGTCGCTGGGGAGGGGGCACGGTCTGGCACTCCTTTCGGGCGCGGCGATGCTCGCGATTCTCTACGGCCTCTCGCTCCTGATCCCGACTCCAGCGAGCGCGGGCGACACGTCGATACTCTTCTCGCCACTCGTCTTCTCCTACGACTGGTGGCTGCCATCGCTCGGCTATATGGTTCTAGGGGCCACTCTCTTGCTGACGTGGGACGTTATTTTCTTCCGCATCGTAAAGGTGCGGACACGTCGCCGGTTGGCACTGGTGCTCACCGCCGTGGCGCCCACCATAGTGACCCTCGTCTCGTTCTCCGCCATAGAGATTCTCGCCCACCACTCGCAAGGGCTCTCATTCTACGTGGGCTACATAAGCCTTTCGGCAACTTCGCTCATCAAGATAGGCGTCTTGTCGATGCTCTATGTCGGGCCGTGCCTCGTCCTGGACAGGTGCTATTCGCAAGTATCGACATCCCTGAGCGTGAGGATGTTCGGGCTGACAGCCGTGGGGGCGTCGGTAGCCGTCCTCTTGGCCGGATGGGCTTTCGAATGGGCGCAACCCTGGTTTCACGCCCTCTCGTTTGCCGCCCTCAGCACGCTGACCTACATCTTCAAACGCCACTCTCCGAGCATCATACAGTTCAGCCATTTCGTCTGGACAATGATGCTCATAGCCCTCCTCGCCTCCCTCCGCCTGACGATGGTCAACGCCGAGAAGGAGGCCGCCAACCGCAAGCTGCTCTCCGTCAACCTCTCGTTCCAAATAATCCGCGACGACGACCCCATCGCGGAGCAGCAGCTGCCGATGATCCAATCCCTGCTGACCTCCGACACCACCATCCGGCAGATGATGGCCGAGGACGAAATCCGCCAAGACCAGCTCTTTAGCCACGTGCGCGGCACAATCTTCGGAGGCTACTTCTCCCGCTACGACCTTCAGGTCATACCGTGCCGCGGCTTCGGCAGCACGATCCAGATGACCAACACGGGCGACGTCTTCGACTGCGCGCAATATTTCGACCAGCTCTGCCAGACTCACGGGGCGAGAATCGCCACGGCCCAAAACTTCTACCGCCTCGACAATGAGGACGGCCGGCCTTGCTATCTTGGCAAGATAAACTACGGCTCATGGTCGTCGCCCTGCCTCCTTTTCGTCCAACTCATGCGCAAGATGGCCGCCCAGGGCGTTGGCTACCCCGAGCTTCTGACCAACAAGCGCGACAGGATGGACGAGGACAAGCTCCGCGGCTACTCCTACGCCCGCTATGCCGACGACAGGCTCGTCTCGTCATACGGGGCCTTCGACTACCCCTTGTGCGCGCCGCCCGACTCGACCCGCGGGTTCACCGTCATCGAGAGCGGCGACTATTCGCACATGATAACCGAGCCGTCGCCAAACCAGACAATCGTGGTGAGCTATCCGCTAATGTCCGCGCAGGATTTCCTGACGAGCTACTCATACATTTTCTTGGGGATGCTCATCGTCTGTTCGCTCATCCTGAGCCTGACAATCCGCCGCGGCAAGCCCATATGGCGACACGCCAGCCTGAGCGAGCGACTGCACGGCAGCCTCGTGGCCTTCGTGCTAATCCTCTTCGTCATCCTGTGCGGAATCTCCATCATCCAATCAATCAGGAGCTTCGAGACCACAAGCCGCGAGCGGCTCTCCGATGCCATGCTGTCGGTCGTTCTGTCGCTCTCCGACGAATTCCCCTACGCCAGCCCCGACGACATAGCGGCCGACATTGGCGACTTCAAGACAGACAACATTCTCCAGCGCTCGTCCGACGCCTTCAACGCCGACGCGCACCTCTTCTCCACCGACGGCCGCCTCGTCGGCACGTCGAGGCGCGAACTCTTCATGAGCGGGACCACCGCCCCGCTCATGAACGACGAGGCCCTGGCCCTGCTCCGCAACGGCGAGACGGGAGAGGTTTTCGTCAAGGAGCGCATCGGCTCGTTGCTCCACTATGCGCTCTACGCCCCCCTGGCCAACAACAAAGGCGAAGTCATCGGCTATGTCAACGTCCCATATTTCAGCGACCTGCGAGCCATGCGCAGCCAGATGATGCAGACGCTCCTGCCCATCACCAACTCCATAATGCTGATCATATTCCTGGCCATCATCTTCTCCCACAGCCTGGCATACGGCGTCACGCGAAGCCTGGGCCAGCTGCGCGACATGATCCAGACAGCCGACCTCGGGGCGCGCAACGGCCGGCTCGCGTACCCCTACGACGACGAGGTGGGCCAGATCGTCAAGGCCTACAACAAAATGACGCGGCAGCTCGAGACTTCGGCCGAGAGGCTCGCCGCCTCGGAGCGCGAAAGCACGTGGAGGGAGATGGCGCGGCAAGTGGCCCACGAGATCAAGAACCCCCTTACGCCCATGAAACTCTCCGTGCAATACCTCCTCAGGGTGTGGGACTCGCGGCGCGAGAACTTCGAGCCGATGCTCAAGAAAACCTCTCAAACGCTAATTGAACAGATTGACCAGTTGGCGGCCGTCGCGTCGCAATTCTCGGGAGTCGCCAAGATGAAGCAAGCCGAGCCGGAACGCATGGACATTGCGGCGCGACTGGCGTCGATATGTTCACTCTTCGCACGGGCTGAGGAGTCGCGGCTCACGTATCAAGGGCCGCAAGAGGGCATATTCGTAATTGCGGACCCCGACCTCATGACGAGCGTCTTCAACAACCTCATTAAGAACGCCCAACAGAGCGCGAAAGACGGACGGACGGTGGACATCGTGGTAAGCCTCGCAGCAGACAATCACTCGGTCATGATTAGCGTGGCGGACAATGGCGACGGAATCGCGGACGACGTCCGAGAGAAGGTTTTCCGCCCCAACTTCACGACCAAAAGCACAGGCATGGGGCTGGGCCTGGCAATCACCAAGACCATAGTCTCCAACACTGGCGGACAAATAGACTTCGCCACGCGGATAGGCCGCGGGACCACGTTCAACGTGAAGATTCCGCGTTGCCAATAATCTGGAACGTCTTGTCCTTTAGAGCTTGATGGCGAATTGCGCCCTCACGCCCCACCTCGGGGTGTCGTTATTGTTGTCGCCAACGGCGCGGTAGACGGCATCGACACGGAAGAAACGGAATATGTTGTCGATTCCGGCGTTAAGCTCGACGTAAGGCTTTGTCGGGCCGCCCACGCCATCCGGCAAGTCGAGCATCCGCTCATGCCGTTTGCTTAGCCCACCATACATCACCTTCGCGCCCACGACCTCGCGGAGCCCAAGTTTATGGACGGCCGGCAGCTTATGGAAGAGCAGGCCGTCGAGCTGATAATCGGCATGGAGGTAGACATACTTATCGCACACGAACTCCAAGTAGTTCATGAGGTTGAAGTCGTAGCGGTAGAAGCCGTAGGTCTTGTTTCCGCGGGCAATGTTGAGCGTGGAGTAGGGCAACGTCCCGAAATAAATGCCATCTTCAAGAGCCACGGCGAGCTTCGTCTGGCCGATGTAGAAACAGTGCTTTAGAGTGGAGTGGAGGCGCGCGTAGGTGCTACGCTGCGAACCCGCCTGGACCGCGCCGCCCGCCACAGTGAAGTGGACTATGGGGAAATACGTCGTCATGTAGATGCGCTGAAGCCCGTCGTCGATAAACTTCTCGCGCCACGAGAGGCGAAAATCTAGCGACAGCTCCTGATGGCAGACGCGGTCAATTGGCTCGCCGCCTTG
>JAFPDB010000245.1 GCA_017390085.1 Bacteroidales bacterium
ACCCTGACGCTCTTGGCGCCCTGCTCCATCATCTTGTCGGCGGCGGCGCAGATGGTGCCGGCCGTGTCGATCATGTCGTCGAGCAGGATGACGTTCTTGCCCTTGACGTCGCCAATCACGCGCATCTCGCCGACGACGTTGGGGCGTGGGCGGTGCTTATGGCAGATGACCATCGGGCAGTCGAAGTATTTTGAGTAGCTGTTCGCCCTCTTGGAGCCGCCGGCGTCGGGCGATGCCATCACGATGTCCTCAAGGCCCATCTGCTCGATGTAGGGCACGAAGATGGTCGACGAGTAGAGGTGGTCCACGGGGATGTTGAAGAAGCCCTGAATCTGGTCCGCGTGGAGGTCCATCGTGATGACGCGGTCCACGCCCGCCGCCGTCAGGAGGTCGGCCACGAGTTTGGCCCCGATGGCCACGCGGGGCTGGTCTTTGCGGTCCTGGCGCGCGAAGCCGAAGTAGGGGATGACGGCGTTGATGCTGGCGGCGCTGGCGCGCTTTGCGGCGTCAATCATCATGAGAAGCTCGAAGAGGTTGTCCGCAGGCTGGAATGTGCTTTGGATGAGGAAAACGTGAGAGCCGCGGATGGTCTCATTGTACATCGTCGTGTACTCGCCGTCCGAGAAGAGCAGTTTGTTGACTTTGCCAAGCTCCTGCCCAAAAGAGGCGGCAATTTTCTCCGCAAGGTACTTTGTTGCCGAGCCGGAGAAGATTTTGACGGATGATTGAGGTTGCATTTCTTCTATGCCTTGTTCTGAAATATGGTTTATTGGAGGTTTGCCGCGTTTGCCAAGTCGTTCGGCGAACGCTGTGCATCGCACGGGCAAAAGTAGCAATTTATAATACGAAAGTCAATGTTACAAAACTATTTAACGCTGACGAACGGGCCTACGGGTTGTATCGGCTGGACTGGAGTATTTCTTGAGCGTCGGGGTTGTCCATGAGCTGCCCGAGTGTGGTCTCGGGGTGGGTTTTCATGTAGCCCCTCACTATGTTGTAGGCGCAGTAGAGCGAGGCGCGGCCGGGAGATTTGTTGCCAAAGTAGGCGGTGAATGGGGCCTCGTTGACGATTTTGCTCCGGTCGAGCAGGACCGTGCTATAAAGTAGTTTGTGTTCCGCGAGGTATGCCCACATCCGGCTCTCGTTCGCCCGGCACCATTCGAGCTGCTCGTCGCTCATGCCGAAGAGGGTCGCCTCGTCAATGTCGGGCAGGCAGCTGTGGACGGCGTAGAGCGTCTTGCCCTGGTAGATGAGGGCCGTCAGGACGTCTTCGCGGCCCGAGGTCTCGGGCATGGTGGCGTAGATCCAGGCCTTGACCAGGTCGCTGACTATCCACGGCGTGTCGCGGGTGCGGCGGGCGTAGGGAGGGATCTGGAGCCAGTCGTAGAATCTGCATTTGGGGCCGAGGTAGTGCTCGATTCCGAAGGAGATGAAGGTCGAGTCGACAAACATGCGGTCGTTGAATCCCGAGAAGTGGCAATAGACGTCGGTAGGGTAGGGGCGGCCGGGGAAGAGGGCGCGGAAGCAGCTGAACGCGTCGGACATCTTGGCGTCGATGTCGATGCCGTCGTAGACGCTGTCGCAGAGGCTCATGACCTCGGCGTTCTCGGGGGCGGAGAGGAAGCGGTCCAGCTCGTCGACGTATGAGACGTCGCCGCGCCTGCCGATGCGCAGCTCGCCTTGGCAGAAGGTGCTGAAGTAGTGGCCGTACAGGGTCTCGAGGTTTTGGGCTTTCTGGGCTGTCGGGACGCCGTCGCGGGCCATGAGGTCTTTGTAGAAAGGCCTGACGGTCAGTTCGACTCGGCATCCGCTGGTGTCGGGATGACGAAACTCGCCCCCGCAGGCCGTCATGGTCATGAGCGTCGCGGAGGCGAGTATTACTGTTGTTGCCTTTGTGAGCATCGGGCGTCGCTATTTGTCGGCCTCGGCTTGGCGGTTGGCGAAGTATTTGGCTTGCTCGGCGATGAGCTGAGCGTCGTCGAAGTAGTCGATGCGCATGGCTTTGCGGACGTCGGCGAGGGTCTGGGCCGCAATGGCGCGGGCGGCGTCGCTGCCGCGTTTGAGGATGTTGTAGACTTCGGGGATGTCTTTCTCAAATTCCGCGCGCCGTGCGCGGATGGGGCGCAGCTCCTCTTCTATTATCGAGGTGAGGAATTTCTTGACTTTCACGTCGCCAAGGCCGCCGCGGGTGTAGTGGGCCTTCAGTTCGTCGAGGTTGGCGTAGTCGGGCCAGAACTCGGCGAAATGCTCGGTGCGGCAGAAGGCGTCGAGATACGTGAATACGGCGTTCCCCTCCAGGTGGCCGGGGTCTTCGACCCTGAGGTGCGTCGGGTCGGTATACATGACCTTGATTTTCTTCTTGACTTCAGCCTCGCTGTCGGAGAGGTAGATGCAGTTGCCGAGGCTCTTGCTCATCTTGGCCTTGCCGTCGGTGCCGGGGAGGCGGAGGCAGGCGGCGTTGTCGGGCAGCAGGATTTCGGGCTCCACCAGCACCTCGCCATACGTCTGGTTGAAGCGGCGCGCTATTTCGCGGGTCTGCTCGATCATGGGCTCCTGGTCTTCGCCGGCCGGCACGGTCGTGGCCCGGAAGGCGGTGATGTCGGCGGCCTGGCTTATGGGGTAGGTGAAGAAGCCAACGGGGATCGAGGTCTCGAAGTTGCGCATCTGGATCTCGGTCTTGACGGTCGGGTTGCGTTGCAGGCGCGAGACCGTGACGAGGTTCATATAATAGAAGGCAAGCTCGGTGAGCTCGGTAACGTAGCTCTGGATGAAGAGGTTGCTCTTGGCGGGGTCGAGCCCTACGGAGAGGTAGTCGAGGGCCACCTCAATAATGTTCTGGCGTATTTTCTCGGGGTTGTCGGCGTTGTCGGTGAGGGCTTGGGCGTCGGCGATCATGATGAAAATCTTGTCGAATTTGCCGGAGTTCTGGAGTTCGACGCGGCGGCGCAGGGAGCCTACGTAGTGGCCGAGGTGGAGGCGTCCTGTGGGGCGGTCGCCGGTGAGGATTATCTTCTCCTTGTTGTCGGAAGTAGACATTTGTCGTTTTGTTGAATGTGTTTCTGGGGGGGAGGACTCTTGGTCGCCACCCATTGTGAGAGTATTTGGGGCGTTTCCCTTTTCGTGTCGCTAAGTTAGTCATTATGTGGCAAAAACGGCATCTCGCGGGGTGTTGTGAAGCTTTCGCGACGCATTGTTAAAATACGCATAGCACCAAGTGTTAAAAAATCCCCTCTTGGCTGAAAACGTTTGCGTTGGCGGAAATTTGTGATATTGGATAAAATTACCAGTATATTCCACGTAATTAATGATTTCATGGTTAACAAGATGTTAAAATGATTGAATAATACCCCCCCCTGTTAAAATCGTATCAATTATTCTGCAAAATACCCTTTAGTTTTGCTCCCAAAGCTAAAAGAGTATTATTTGTTCCGTAATACTGTTTTGGACCTCAAATCAATAGTAAATCTCATGATAAACAAACAGAGAATCTCAAAGTGCAGACTCGCCCTGACGGCGTGGCTGTTTGCTTTGCTGCTTTGCGTGCAAGGCATGGTGTCCTCTGACTGCTACGCCCAGGCTCAAACGGCCACGGGTTCGGTGGTCTCACAATCTGACGGGCAGCCCCTCCCGGGCGTCAACGTAGTGATCAAAGGCACCACAAATGGTACGATCACCGACTTCGACGGAAAGTTCTCCATTCAGGCCGAGAGCGGTTCCACGATCGTCTTCTCGTTCCTCGGCTTCGAGAACCAGGAGGTTGTCTTCTCCGGCGCGCCGATCAACGTCTCCCTCGCCGAGGAGGCTTCTGACCTCGACGAGGTCGTCGTCGTCGGCTACGGTGTCCAGAAGAAGAAACTCGTCACAGGCGCCACTGTGCAGGTGGCAGGCGACGACATCGCCAAGATGAACACCTCCAACGCCCTCACCGCCATGCAGTCCGTTTCTCCTGGCGTCAGCATCACGCAGTCTTCCGCGCAGCCTGGCAAGGGCTTCAAGGTCAACATCCGCGGCGCCGGCACCATCGGCACATCTTCGCCTCTCCTGATTATCGACGGCGTGCAGAGCGGTACGGCCGACGACGGTCTTAACGGCCTGAACCCCAACGACATCGAGAGCATCGACGTCCTCAAGGACGCCGCCTCCGCCGCCATCTACGGTGCGCGTGCCGCCAACGGCGTCATCCTCGTCACCACCAAGCAGGGCAAGGAAGGAAAGGTCACCGCGCAATACGACGGTTTCGTGGGCGTCTCCAATCCTCTGAAGCGTCCCGCGACCCTCGGCGCCCAAGACTACATGAAGATCGTCAACGAGACCGTCTTCAACGAGACTGGCGCCATTGTCGACTGGGGATCGATGCTCCCCGACAACGTCCTCAAGCGTCTTGACGAGGGATGGGACGGCACCGACTGGTTCGAGGAGTTCCGCAACGAGAACGCCGTACAGCAGAGCCACTCTTTCAGCCTCAATGGCGGCACCGACCGCTCCAAGTTCGCTCTCGCCCTCAACTACATGGAGCAGGAAGGCATCATCGGAGCCGACAACGCTTCCGACTACCGCCGCTACACCGGCCGCATCAATTCCGACCACGTCCTCTACAAGAGCGAGGTCGACGGCCGCAACGTGGTCAAGATTGGCGAGAACCTCTCTTTCTGGTATCACAGGAGCCACGACCTCCCCGAGGGCAACGGCTACTGGAACATCATCCACAGCGCCTACAGCGCTTCGCCACTCACTCCCGCCTTCAACGAGGACGGCTCGCTCACGAGCTTCGAGAAGGACGGCGCGGGCTTCTCTTCCATGATTTTCAACAACCCGCTCCAGATCCTCTACAACGGCGGTCTTGACGCCATCAACCGCAACCGCGACTTCGGCGTCGGCGCCACTTTCTTCCTCGAGATTGAGTTCATCAAGAACCTCAAGTACCGCGGCCAGTTCAACACCGGTTACAGCGGCTACGCCAACAAGCGCGCCGCCATGCCATACAGCGCCAGCAACACCGATGCCGGCGGCGTCTACAGCTGCTACCAGGAGGTAGGCTCCAGCTCCAGCATCAATGTTGAGAACACCATCTCCTACATCCTTCCCGAATTCGGAGCCAACCACATCGACGTCCTCGTCGGTCAGTCCATTGAGAAGTCCCTCTGGAGCGCCGACATGACC
>JAFPDB010000005.1 GCA_017390085.1 Bacteroidales bacterium
ACCCACTGTTTCCTCACGGCAGGCTTCCGCTCCATCCTCCCCGCCCTCGGCCTCACCAACTTCTGGCTCAATGTCGTCCTCAATACCGTCCTCTCCACGGCTCTCCCCCTCCTCTTCGCCATCGTCCTCCAACGCATAGGCTTCCACGACATTCTTTTCCGCCCCGCCTATTTCATCAAGTCCCGAATCGAGGCCCGCGCCAAACCTTAACTCCCTTTTTTGCCGCTATTTATCTCCCCCAGCCTTGCAAAAAACAGCAAGGGTGAGTAATTTTGGGCAGAACTAAAATAAATCAATCTTAATAAGAGATGATCAAGATAGACGATTTCAATTTCAAAGGCAAGAAGGCCATCATCCGCGTGGACTTCAATGTCCCCCTCAACAAAGAGACTGGCGAAGTAAGCGACGACACCCGCATCCGCGGCGCCCTCCCGACCATCAAGAAGGTCATCGCCGACGGCGGCGCGGCCATCCTCATGAGCCACATGGGCAAGCCAAAGAACAACCCCGAGCCCAAGTACTCCCTCAAGCAGATAATCCCAGCCATCGAGAAGTACCTCGGCAAGATCCAGTTCGCCGAGGATTGCAATAAGGCCGACGAGGCCGCAAAGAACCTCAAAGCCGGAGAAATCCTCCTGCTCGAGAACCTTCGCTTCTACGCCGAGGAAGAGGGCAAGCCACGCGGCATCGAGAAGACCGACCCCGCCTTCGAGGACGCCAAGAAGGAGCTCAAGGCCGCTCAGAAAGAGTTCGCCAAGCACCTCGCCTCCTACGCCGACGTCTACGTCAACGACGCCTTCGGAACCGCGCACCGCAAGCACGCCTCCACCGCCGTCATCGCAGACTTCTTCGCCGAGGACTCCAAAATGTTCGGCTTCCTCATCAACAAAGAGGTCGAGGCCATGGACAAGGTCCTCAACGACGCCGAGAAGCCCTTCACCGCCATCATGGGCGGAGCCAAGGTCTCCGACAAGATCAACATCATCAAGAACCTCCTCAACCGCGTCGACAACCTCATCATCGGCGGCGGCATGACCTACACCTTCATCAAGGCGCAGGGCGGCAAGATCGGAGCCTCCCTCTGCGAAGAGGACAAGCTCGACCTCGCACGCGAGATCCTCGCCGAGGCTAAGGCCAAGGGCGTCAACGTCTACCTCCCACTCGACGGCCTCAATGCCGACAAGTTCGACAAAGACGCCAACACCAACGTCTCCAAAATCGACGAGACGCCCGACGGCTGGATGGGCCTCGACATCGCCGACCAGACAATCGCCGAGTACACCAAGGTCATCGCCTCCAGCAAAACCGTCATCTGGAACGGCCCGATGGGCGTCTTCGAGTTCGACAAGTTCGCCAAAGGCACCTCTGCCGTAGCGCAAGCCGTAGCCAAGGCAACACAGGAGAACGGCGCATTCACCCTCATCGGCGGTGGCGACTCCGTCGCTGCCATCAACAAGAACAAGCTCGCAGACAAGGTCTCCTACGTCTCCACTGGCGGCGGCGCCATGCTCGAGTACATGGAGGGCAAGATTCTCCCCGGCATCGCTGCAATCCGCGGCGACAAGTAAGCCGAGAGAGGCTCGCCTCATATCCCGACACAGCAACTCAAACCCTTGGCGGAACGTCCCGCCAAGGGTTTTAACGTACAGGGTGGGCGTTACACTTCACTTACATTTCACCATGCCACACTCCACACGCCGCCTTTTTTCGCTACATTTGGCGCGGCCTAACATGATTGTGGCATGCCAATATCGCCCATTTGTGCTATTCCAACATCCCGTTAGCACCCTTAACTTCGCGCATTCTAATGGGAGATTTTTATGCAACAACTTACTGATTCGGAAAAAGCAAGGTTCCAACGCAACCTCCTCCTCCCCAATTTCGGCGAGGAGGGGCAAGTCAAGCTCCGCGACTCAAAAGTACTCGTCGTCGGGGCCGGAGGCCTCGGCTCGCCAGCCGCCTTCTACCTCACGGCAGCCGGCGTCGGGCACATCGGCATCATGGACTACGACGTCGTCGACCTCTCCAACCTCCAGCGCCAAATCCTCCACACGACCAACGACATAGGCCGACAAAAGACGCAAAGCGCCCACGAGAAGCTCCAGGCCCTCAACCCAGACGCGCAAATACGCGTGTACCCTTTCGCCCTCACGCCCCAGAACGCACTCGACATCATTAGCGACTACGACTTCGTCGTCGACGCCACCGACAACCTCGACGCCAAGTTCCTCATCAACGACGCCTGCGTCCTCGCCGCCAAGCCCTTCGCCCACGGAGGGATTCTCGCCTTCGAGGGGCAGGCCATGACCTACGTCCCCGGCCACGCCTGCCTCCGATGCCTCTACGGCCAGAAGCCCGAGAAAGGGACCTACCAGACGACGGCGCAAGTGGGGGTCCTGGGCGCCATCGCCGGCAACATCGGGACCATACAGGCCACCGAGGCCGTAAAATACCTCACCGGCGTCGGAGAACTGCTCACCGACAAGTTCCTCCGCTTCGACGGGTTCACCCTCTCCTTTTTCAAGATGAACATACGCCATTCAGCCCATTGCCCCGTCTGCGGAGACGCCCCGACAATCAAATCCCTGACAGACTCCCATCCGTAGAAATTCCCAACACCAAAACAACGCCACCAATGCAGAACTCCCGTAACGACCGTCTGAAAGACGCCATAGCCCGCCTGGCCCAATTCTCCCCCGCCGAGGAGGCCGTGTCGGTCAACAGCGCGGCGGCCTTGCCGTCAGTCGAGGCCATAAGGCGCATCGTAGCCCTCGTCAAGGACATCGTCTTCCCTGGCTATATTGGCAAGGCAGTCCTGTCAATGATCCCAGAATTCATTACAACTATAAAAGCGGTTCTTGATTCTTATGAGCATAGCTATAACCGTAGTGTTGATGCTATTGAGAAGTCACAAGCTGACTACCATGAGTTCAGCATGAGGATC
>JAFPDB010000246.1 GCA_017390085.1 Bacteroidales bacterium
AGTGAAGCGTCTTTGACGTCGCCGGCGCGGTCTCCGAAGATGGCTCTGAGGAGCTTCTCCTCGGGGGTCGGGTCGCTCTCACCTTTAGGTGTGATTTTGCCGATGAGGATGTCGCCGGGGTTGACGTGTGCTCCGATTCGGATGATTCCGTTCTCGTCGAGGTCTTTTGTAGCCTCTTCGCTGACGTTGGGGATGTCGGATGTGAGTTCTTCCATGCCTCGCTTGGTGTCTCGGACTTCGAGCGAGTATTCGTCGACGTGGACGGAGGTGAAGATGTCTTCACGGACGACTTTTTCGGAGATGACGATTGCGTCCTCGAAGTTGTAGCCTTTCCATGGCATGAAGGCGACTTTGAGGTTTCGTCCGAGTGCGAGTTCGCCGTTGGCGGTGGAGTATCCCTCGGTGAGTATTTGGCCTTTTTTGACCTTTTGCCCTGGGAGTACGACTGGACGGATGTCGATGCAGGTGCTCTGGTTGGTCTTTTGGAATTTTGGGAGACGGTATTCTTTGGTGTCGGGGTCGAAGCTTACGAACTTCTCGTCGTCGGTGCGTTCGTAGCGTACGACGATCTTGTCGGCGTCGACGTAGTCGATGACACCGTCTTTCTCGGCCGTCACTTGGGTTCGGGAGAAGCGGATAACTGGTTCTTCGAGGCCAGTTCCGACGATTGGGGACTCGGTACGGAGAAGAGGCACTGCCTGCCTCATCATGTTGGATCCCATGAGCGCACGGTGTGCGTCGTCGTGTTCGAGGAATGGGATGAGTGAGGATGCGACGGAAGCGATTTGGTTGGCTGCCACGTCGATGTATTCTACCTCGTTCTTATCGACGACAGGGAAGTCGGAGTCTTGACGAGACTTGACTTTGTCTTCGGTGAAGTTGCCTTCGTCGTCCATTGGCGAGAGGGCCTGGGCGATGATTTTTTTCTCTTCCTCCTCGGCTGTGACGTATTTGAAGCCTTCGGGCGAGAAATCGACCTTGCCGTTTCGGACTATGCGGTAGGGGGTCTCAAGGAAGCCGAGGTCGTCAATCTTGGCGTAGATGGTGAGGGAGGAGATGAGTCCGATGTTTGGTCCCTCAGGTGTCTCGATTGGGCAGAGTCGGCCGTAGTGTGTGTAGTGGACGTCGCGGACTTCGAATCCGGCGCGGTCGCGTGAGAGGCCACCGGGGCCGAGGGCAGATAGCCTTCGTTTGTGGGTGACTTCGGCGAGCGGGTTGGTCTGGTCCATGAACTGTGAGAGCGCGTTGGTAGCGAAGAAGCTTGCCACTACGGATGCGAGTGTCTTGCTGTTGATGAGGTCGGTTGGTGTGAAGACCTCGTTGTCGCGTACGTTCATTCGTTCTCTGATGGTTCGTGCCATTCGTGCGAGGCCGACAGAGAACTGGTTTGCTAGCTGCTCTCCGACGGTGCGGACACGTCGGTTGCTGAGGTGGTCGATGTCGTCGACCTCTGCTTTGGAGTTGAGCAGTTCGATGAGGTGCTTGATGATCTCGATCATGTCCTCTTTGGTGAGGACGCGGACGTTCATGTCGGTTTTGAGGCCGAGTTTCTGGTTGAGCCTGTATCGTCCGACGTTTCCGAGGTCGTAGCGTTTGTCGGAGAAGAAGAGTTTCTCGATGGCGTCTCGCGCTGTGGCCTCGTCGGGCGGCTCGGCGTTGCGGAGTTGCCTGTATATGTAGATTACAGCTTCCTTTTCGGAGTTGCAGGGGTCTTTCTGTAGGGTGTTGTATATGATTGCGAAGTCGGCGATGTTGGTAGACTCCTTGTGTAGGAGTATGGTCTTGGCTCCGGAATCGATGATTTCGTCGACTTGGTCTTCGTCGAGTACAGTTTCCCTGTCGACGACGACTTGGTTACGCTCAATTGAGACGACTTCGCCGGTGTCTTCGTCGACGAAGTCCTCGACCCAAGATTTGAGCACTCTTGCGGCGAGTTTTCGGCCAACGCACTTTTTGAGGTTGGCCTTGTTGACCTTGACCTCGTCGGCGAGTCCGAAGATTTCGAGTATGTCTTTATCGGATTCGAATCCGATGGCACGTAGCATCGTGGTAACAGGGAGTTTCTTTTTGCGGTCGATGTAGGCGTACATGACGTTGTTGATGTCAGTTGCGAACTCGATCCAAGAGCCCTTGAATGGGATGATTCGTGCGGAATAGAGTTTGGTTCCGTTGGCGTGTACGCTTTGTCCGAAGAAGACGCCAGGGGAACGGTGGAGCTGTGAGACGACGACACGCTCGGCTCCGTTGACGATGAAACTACCCTTCTCGGTCATGTAGGGGATCATGCCGAGGTAGACGTCTTGCACGACGGTGTCGAAGTCTTCGTGGTCTGGGTCGTTGCAAGAGAGTTTGAGTGTAGCCTTCAGGGGGACTTGGTAAGTGAGTCCCTGCTCGAGACACTCCTGTATGGTGTAGCGGGGTGGGTCGATGCAATAGTCGAGGAACTCGAGAGTGAAGTTGTTCCTCGTGTCGCTAATGGGGAAATTCTCGTTGAAGACCCTGAAGAGACCTTCTGATTTGCGTTGTTCAGGAGTGGAACCTAATTGGAAAAGTTCCTTGAATGATTTTAACTGAACTTCCAGGAAGTCGTTGTAGTCCAACGAGTGCTTGAGGGAAGAGAAACTTATCCTGTCGGCTTTAATGGGATTCATCGGAAAGGGAAGTTTATTGAGCTTTGATAACAGAGATACTAAAAGGTTTGGATCTCACGCCAGTGGCGTGAGTTCCAAACCAAATTCCTATGGAAGGAAGAGCCGCTGTTACTTAAGTTCAACCTCAGCACCAGCCTCTTCGAGTTTAGCCTTGAGAGCCTCAGCGTCAGCCTTGGAAAGTTTCTCCTTGACGGTAGCGGGAGCCTTGTCGACGATCTCCTTAGCCTCCTTGAGGCCGAGGCCGGTGTTCTCCTTGACGGCCTTGACGACCTGGAGCTTGGCGGCGCCTGCGGACTTGAGGATGACGTCGAACTCGGTTTGCTCAGCTGCGGCGGCTGCGCCACCTGCTGCGGGAGCTGCTACTGCGACGGCAGCAGCGGCGGGCTCGATTCCGTACTCCTCTTTGAGGATGTTTGCGAGGTCGTTGACTTCCTTTACAGTAAGATTGACGAGCTGCTCAGCGAGCTCCTTAATTTCTGCCATTGTATTGAAAATTAATAGGGTTCAGGTAAAGTTGAATTATTTCTTGCTTAGTGTTTCGAGAATGCCATGAATCTTGTTGCCAGCAGCGCCCTGAAGGGCGGAGACGACGTTCTTGGCTGGGGACTGGAGGAGCGCGATGACATCGGCGATGAGTTCCTCCTTGCTCTTGATGGAGACGAGTTCCTCGAGAGCGTTGGCAGCGTAGACAGATCCTTCGACGTAGGCGCCTTTGAGTACGGGTTTCTCGTTGTCGGCGGCGAAGGCCTTGATGACCTTTGCGGGTGCGTTGCCGACGTTGGAGAACATGACTGCGGTGTTGCCTGCGAAGGCGGAGTCGAGTCCGTCGAGTTGTCCGTCGACTGTCTGGATTGCCTTTTTGATGAGCGTGTTCTTGACGACGAGGAGCTTGATCTCCTTCTCGAAGCAGAGGCGTCGGAGTGCGCTGGTTTTCTCAGCGTTGAGGCCTTCGATGTCGACGAGGTAGAAATGGCTGTAGGTCTTGAGAGTCTCGACCAGCTGCTCAATGAGTTGTGCTTTATCTTCTTTTCTCATTGTTCTGATTTGAAGTGTAAGACAGTCACCTAAGCGTCACCGACCTTGAAGTCGACGTGGACGCCAGGGCTCATGGTGCTGGAGAGATAGACGCTCTTGACGTAGGTGCCCTTAGCGGAAGAGGGCTTGAGACGTACGATGACGCTGAGGAACTCCTTGACGTTGTCGACGATCTTGTTGGCGTCGAAAGAGACTTTGCCGATGGAGGCGTGTACGATACCGGCCTTGTCGACTTTGAAGTCGATTTTGCCGGCCTTGACTTCCTTGACGGCTTTGGCTACGTCCATGGTGACGGTACCGCTCTTTGGGTTAGGCATGAGGCCGCGTGGTCCGAGGACACGTCCGAGGGCGCCGACTTTTGCCATGATGCTGGGCATTGTGATGATGACGTCGACATCGGTCCAACCGCCTTTGATTTTCTCGATGTACTCGTCGAGACCGACGTAGTCCGCACCAGCTTCCTTGGCCTCGTTCTCCTTGTCGGGGGTGCAGAGGACCAGGACACGTACCTGCTTGCCAGAGCCGTGAGGGAGCGTGCAGACGCCTCTCACCATTTGGTTGGCCTTGCGCGGGTCGACACCAAGTCGAACATCCACGTCGACGGAGGCGTCGAACTTGACAGTGGTCATCTCCTTGACGAGAGCAGCAGCCTCGTCGAGGGAGTAGATCTTGCCTTCCTCCATCTTAGACAACGCCAACTTCCTATTCTTAGTTAGTTTCGTCATTGTGCTAGTAGGTATAATTATTTGTTGCCGGGGAACTCACCGGAGACGGTGACACCCATACTTCTCGCGGTGCCAGCGATCATTTTCATGGCAGCCTCAACGGTGAAGCAGTTAAGGTCTGGCAATTTGTCTGTCGCGATGGCCTTTACTTGCTCCCAGGTGATGGAAGCGACCTTTTTACGGTTTGGTTCGGCAGAGCCACTCTTGAGTTTTGCGACCTCCTTGATTTGCACGGCGGCGGGGGGGGTCTTGATGATGAACTCGAACGACTTGTCGTTGTAGACCGTTATTACGACAGGCAGGATTTTGCCGGCCTTGTCCTGAGTACGCGCGTTGAACTGCTTACAGAATTCCATGATGTTCACACCCTTGGAACCGAGAGCGGGACCGATTGGGGGTGATGGATTCGCTGCACCACCTTTAACTTGAAGTTTGATAAAGGCTTCTACTTCTTTAGCCATTGTAGCAATTCTAAAATTTGGAAAGTTATAATAATGACGGTTTGTATGTGGCTGACCGTCGTCAGCTGGAAGCATTCGATACTAAACCGCCTTTACTATCGGATGTTGTGTGTGTTATTCTCTTTCTACTTGGTAGTAGTTGAGTTCGAGAGGGGTCTTTCGTCCGAAGACTTTGATCATGACGGAGAGTTTCTTTTTCTCCTCGTTGACTTCTTCGATTTCGCCGGAGAAGCCGGAGAATGGCCCGTCGGTGACCTTGACGGCCTCTCCGACAGTGAATGGGACTTCGTCTTCAGTGGTGTCGTCGGCGACATCGTCGACGCGTCCGATCATTCGGGCGGCCTCGGAGGCTCTCATTGGCTGTGGTTTAGGGTCGCCGAGGAACCCGAGGACGTTGGCTACGCTTGCGAGGACTGCTTTGGTCTCTGGAGTGAGGACGCATTCGACGAAGACGTATCCGGAGTAGAGGATGTGCTCTTTGAGTACTTTTTTGCCGTTACGCTGCTGATATACTTTCTCGACTGGTACGACGGTTTCTCCGATCATGTCGCCGAGGTTGCGCCTTGCGACCTCAGCCTCGATATTCTCTTTGGCTTTTTTTTCTTTGCCGCCGATGGCGCGGAGAACGTACCAGGCCTTCTGGTTGGATTCCATGAGGAGGGAGTATATGTGTTGATTAGAGGACGCTGTAGATGCCTTTGAGGAGGTATTCGAAGACGAGATCCATGGCGAGGATGACGAGCGCGATGATGAGCGAAGCGACCATTACGATTCTGGCGCTGGAGAAGAGCTCGGTCCATGAGGGCCATGTTGTCTTGTTGACGAGTTCGTTGTAGACGTCCTTGCAGTAGTTAACGACTTTGTTCATTAGTCAATATTCATTTTGGCACGGGTGGAGCGACTCGAACGCCCGACACTCGGTTTTGGAGACCGATGCTCTACCAACTGAACTACACCCGTAGGTTTGAAAGGGAGGCGGTGGCGAGAAAGCCCCCGCCTCCCAGTATTGTGAGGGTAAAGTATTACTCTACGATGTCGGTGATCTGACCTGCGCCGACGGTGCGGCCACCCTCGCGGATAGCGAAGCGGAGACCGACGTTGAGTGCTACAGGGTAGATGAGGTCGACCTCGATGTTGACGTGGTCGCCAGGCATGACAATCTCAGTTCCCTCTGGGAGCTTGATCTCGCCGGTGATGTCGAGAGTGCGGAGGTAGAACTGAGGACGGTACTTGTTCTTGAATGGGGTGTGACGACCGCCTTCCTCTTTCTTGAGGACGTAGATCTGAGCCTTGAACTTGGTGTGAGGTGTGATG
>JAFPDB010000247.1 GCA_017390085.1 Bacteroidales bacterium
ATACAATTGTTCTACTATAAGTTTTGCATCTGATGCATTCTCCGCATCCACTTCAATTGTTTTACGAAGAATTTCTTCTATTTCAATCTCAAATTTCATAAGCCAATGACTTCTTCTGGAGTGATAATAAACTTATATCCTGCATTCGACACTCGGTGGCGAAAGTTTTTCTAACGTCGTTGCTCTGCAACGTATAAGGCCTTTTCGCATAGTCGTTGAAGCAGCTCGTGTTGCCCATTTGACGAATGGTTTCGCTTTCATCGGTGCGTTTTTTGATTGAAATTACAAAATCTTTGGCAGCGCAAAGACAAAATAGGCGCCCCGCGTACTCGTGGGAGCGCGCGGGGCTAACCATTGAAAACCTACGGAGCCGATACTCAGACTCGAACTGAGGACCCACGCATTACGAATGCGTTGCTCTACCAACTGAGCTATATCGGCCTTTTGCGAGCGCAAAGATAGGTAAAAGTTTTTTGCCAAAGAAGGTTTTTCGCCCTCAGATTCCGCACGTCACTCCACCTCCACGACCTTGTCGAGGGTGTAGTACCAGAGGTAGGCGCGGACGGAGCCGAAGCCCGCGTCGGCGAGCCACGCCTTGTATTGGCGCACCTGCTCCACGTGTTCGCTCCTCTCAAATCGCCCGAACTTATAGTCGACCACGACGGTCTCGCCCTCGGCCGAGCGCATTATCCGGTCGGGCCTCAGGCGGCGGTCGGGCCCCACCATGGCCGTCTCGGCCCACACGTCGGTCATGGACCCGTCAAACCACGGGGCTATGCGAGGGTTGGTCATGCGGGCCGACATCTCGGCCTCGAGCCGCGGGGCGTCGGCTGGCAGGACGAGGCCGTCGGTCACCGCCGCCTCAACGGCTCCATGGAGGTCGGCACTGGTGTCGACGCTCTGCATGATGCCGTGCATGGTCAGGCCGTAGCTTATCATGTCTTCGCGGCGCTCGTATTCGCCCATCTCCACTTCTGTGTTTATGGAGGGGCTGGCGCTCGGGCGGTAGAGGTGGGCCATCCGGACCGGCATCGGCTCGGCCGGGGCGGCGCGGGGCGACTCGTTTTTCGGGGGTGTGCCGCACGAGAGGGTCAGGACCGTGACGCTCACAGGCTTGTCGCCGTTCTCGATTTCCATGGTGTCCTCTGTCTTGTGGAATCCTTCCGCGCCTGCGAAGTCTTTGACGAGCTTGCAGAGGTGGCGCCCCATGTAGCCAACCGATTCGCTACTGGCCACCTCCTTTGTCGAGGCCCACGCCAAGAGGACGTCAGTCGGGCGGGTCAGGGCCACGTAGAGCGTGTTGAGCTCGTCCTCGACGATTGCCCTCCGCTCTTCGGCATATTCGGTGGCAAAGGCGGTTTGGGAGAGCTCTTTGGTGACCTTCACCGGAAGCTTGCACCCTCTCCATGCGTCGTCGGTCATGTCGAGCTTCTCGGCCGGCACCCATATTATGTCGTCGGACCTGTTCTGAAGGCTGACATTGGCATAGGGTATCATTACCACCTTGAATTCCAATCCTTTGGCTTTGTGGATTGTCATGACCCTTACGGCGTCGTCGCCGCTCGAGGCCTCGAGTGTCCACTTTCCGCCGTTCTCCCGCACGAGGCGCAGGAAGGCGTCGAGGCCCGACGCGCCGTTGGCTATGCTGTCTCTCAATCTCTGGAGGAAGGCGTCGATGTAGGGCATCTGCTCGTTGCGGACCGTCTCGTCAAGCAGGTTGACGAGCTCGCCCGCCATCTCGACGACGCCCAGGTCGCGGAGCGCCTCGAACCGCTCGCCCCATTCGGCCTTGTAGGTCTCCCAGTCGCGCGTCAGCAGGGAGATGTCGTCAACCCCGGCGTACACCCTGACGGCCGAGAAAAGGGGCACGGTCTCGCCCGTCGCCACGAAACGCATGGCGTCGACAATGGCGCAAGTGGCGTCGCTGCTCAAGACGAAGAGCGAGTCGGCCGACATGACGGGGATGCCTTCCGACGAGAGGCGCGAGATGACGTTGGCGCCGCCTTTGTTTTGGCGGACCAGGACGCAAATGTCTGAATATGAATAGCCTTGAACGTCGTGATAGAAGCGGACCGCGTCGAGCATCTCGCCGTCGATGATTTCTTTCATCAGGTTTTCGGTCCCTTCCTTGTAGGAGAGGATTTCCAGCTTAGCGAAGCCTCCGGCCGGCTTGCGCGGTGTCTGACGGCTCTCGGCGTACATGGCGGCCATGGTGTCGGAGGGGTTGGCGGCTTCGGGCAGTGCGGAGTCGAGGATTGAGGGCAGTGCGGCGAAGATGGCGTTGTTGAGCCGCACGATCTCGCTACGGCTGCGGAAGTTGTCGGAGAGCGGCCTATGGCGCGCCTCGCTGAAGTCGGCCTCCAGTCGCTGGCCGAGCAGTCGCCAGTCGCCTTCGCGGAATCGGTAGATGCTCTGCTTGACGTCGCCCACGATGAGGCAGTCGTGGCCCTGGGCGAGGCTGTTGCGCAAGAGGGGCTCGAAGTTCTCGTATTGGACGCGGCTGGTGTCCTGGAACTCGTCGATCATTATGGTGTCGAAGCGCGAGCCCGTCTTCTCGTAGATGAAAGGGATGGGGCAGTCGTCGATAAGGTCGCGTAGCAAGGCCCCCGATGTGGAGATGATGTGGATGTTGTTACGGTCCTGGACGTCTTTAGCTTTGCAGGCGAAGCTGCTCATGACGGCCATCGTGCCGATGTTCTCGCGCACCTTCTTGGCTGTCGTCGCGGCGCAGGCCAGCTCTTGGGCGCGGCTTTTGACGCCCTCCAGGAAGGCCTTGAACTTGTCGACGTCGCCCGTGGCCGTTTTGTTTATCAGGTCTTTGCGTGGGTTTGATAGTTTGGAAATCAAGGCCATGGCCTTTTTCTTGAACTCTTTTTGGCGGACTACGCCGCCATCCGAGAGGTCCACGTCTTGGATGCCGTCGAGGAAGGTGAAGGCGTTAGCCCGGAAGCCGTTGATGCCGCTCGTCTTGACCCCATTGTCGAGCTCTTTCGCCAGCTCGTAGGCGCGAAGGTAGGCTTCGGCCTCGCGTTTTTTCAAGAGGGCTTCGAGTTTCTTGAAGTCGTCAAGGTTGAGAGTCCCGATTTTGAAGTTATCGCCCTTGTCCGAGAGGAGGGGCTTGGCCATTCTCATGATTCCGCTCTCGATGCCCCATACGCCTTTCTCTTCAAGGTTGGCCTCCGACATTTTTATGAGGTGGCCGCACAGATCCTGGTTGTCGGCGAGGCTCTCCATCATGTCTGTGTAGGCGGCGTCTATCACGTCTTCGGTGTCGACCGAGACGGCGTAATTCGCCGTCAGGCCCTGCTCATAGGCGAAGGAGCGGAGGACGCGGAGTACGAAATGGTCGATCGTGCTGACCGAGAAGTGCGAAAAGTCGTAGAGGATGTAGCGCAGCGCGGACTTGCACCGGTCGATGAGCGTCGGCTCGTCGAGGGCGGTGGAGTTCAGGTGGTAGTCGACAATCTGGCGGCGACGCTGGTCGTCGTCGGCGCCGTTGGTTATGAGGAAGAGGTCGCCGACGATTCGCTCCTTCATCTCGGCTGTGGCCTTGTTGGTGAAGGTCACGGCCAGGGTGTGGGCGTAGGCGGCGGGGTTGCGCACGAGGATGTCGATGACCTTCCGTGCCAGGGTGAATGTCTTTCCGGAGCCGGCCGAAGCCGAGAATACGTCTAAGTTTGCCATTTTTGCGGGGGAGTGTGTGTCAGGGGTTTCGAGTAGCCGTTCCGCTCGAGCCACAAGGCGAGGTCGCGCCCCGCCCTGAGACCGTCGGCGTAGAGCTTCTCGAGCGGCTCGACGTCGCGGGTGGTGCGGGTCACGCCGTGGAGGTCCGTGGGGCAGACCACGTGGGCGATGCCCTGCTCTTGGAGCCGCCACATCTGGTCGAGCTGCATGTTGTAGCGTATGCCGCGCGTGGCGAGGGCTTCGCGGAGCTGTGGGAAGTCTTTGTATATGCGGCTGGGAATCCACATGCGCGAGTCGATTCGCCTGTATGAGGCCTCTTTGGTCATGACGACGACGACGCGGCGGCACCCGTCGGCCAGGGCGCGGTTGAAAGGTATGGAGTCCGCCACTCCGCCGTCGACCATGGGTTGGCCGTCGACGTGCCATTGGGGGCAGAGTATTGGCAGCGAGCAGCTGGATCGGCAGGCGTCGGCGAAACGTCTGAAGTCTCTCTTCTCTTCGGTGTAGACGGCCTGGCCCGTGAGTGCGCTCGTCGAGACTATGACCAAGCGCGTCGGCGAGGCGGAGTAGGTCTCGAAGTCAAAAGGGTAGAATTTCTGCTCGACCTCGTTGAAGATGAAGTCGAGGTCTATTACGCCCTGCCCGCGCAGCACGGAGCGCAGCCCGACGTAGGGCCTGAGGGCGTGCATGTCGATGTTGACGAACCTGTTGCGCCCCCGTTGGCGCGCCACGAAACAGCATCCGTTGCTGGCTCCGGCCGAGGTCCCGATGACGTAGGGGAACGTGACGCCGTAGTCGAGCAGGGCGTCGCACAGGCCGGACGTGAAGACTCCGCGCATCCCGCCCCCTTCGAGGACGAGGCCGATTTCGTAGGGCATAGTCTTAGTGGTTGGTGTTTTTTTCTTCCGTCACTAAGATATGATTTTTGTTTGAGAAATGGGAGAGGGGGTGTGGTGGTATCGATTCCGCCCCATGATACGCTATCGCCGCGATTTTCCCTTGCCCGCCTATATCCTCACCTCATTTTCTGCCCCCTATGCGTTTTGTGTAGCTAACTTTCGGACTCAAACCAGGAAAAAAGGACAACTATTGCCAAGCCATTTTTGCCACCCGTCGGGGTCGAAACCTGTTGCAAGAATGGCATGGAGTCGTTAACTCGCATATACAAAACACAACTTACACCTTATGCTCTCCTACATCTTACCCCCTTTGGCGGGAGCGTTCATTGGCTACGTGACCAACGACATAGCCATCCGAATGCTCTTCCGTCCCCACGAGCCCAAATACCTGTTCGGCGCCATCCGCATTCCGTTTACGCCAGGCATCATCCCTAAAGAGAGGGGACGAATAGCCGAAGAGATTGCCATAGCCATCAGCGAAAACCTTATGGACAAGGCCACTCTGGAGAAGTACCTTTTGTCGGCCGAGATGACGGGCAAGGTGCGGGCCGCCGTGCAGGGTTTCATCGACCAGCAGAAGACGAACAATGAGACGCTCAGGGAGTTCTTGTCGCGCTTCCTCTCCGAGAAAGACATCGAGACGGCGACTGCGACATCCAAAAACTTCATCGCCAAGGAGGCCACGCCAAACTTTGCGACCCGAGCTTGGGCGAGATGGTTGCCGATATGGCCATGGGACACGTATCTAAGAAGTGTCGCGATGGCAATCATGGCATCCTCTCCGGAATCGGTCGCGGTAGGCGGCGCGTATCCTTGGCAGGCGACCGAGGCTGCGTTTGATTCCGTTTTGCGGATGGAGCGGTGGCCGAGCGTTTCTTCCAACTCGCTCATTTTGTTGTAGATAAGTCGCGTGTTGGCTATCGTTGTGAGCCACTCTTCGTAGCGACTCGGGTCCGGTGCCTTTACTTCGTTTGCCATCCTAATGCTCCGCAGCTAATTCGCCCCGAAAAAGAAAGCCCTCCTTCCGCTATTTAGCCATCTCGTCTGCCAATCGCTCGAGGGAGGCGAGAGCGTCGGCGTCGGGAGTCGTCTTGATTGTCACAGTTGTGGACGCGAGTTCGATTCCCTTCATTCCCTCCAATGCCCTCCTCATCTCCTTGGCTGCGCATGGCGCCCACGAGCCGTTTTCCACCAATGCGACTTTGCGGTTGCAAAAGCCCTTGGCTTGCAGATGAAGTAGCAGGTTCTCCATCGGGGGAAAGAGGCCGCCGTCGTAGGACGACGAGAACAGCGCCACGCGTGGCCAGTCCATGACCTCCGCCGTGGCGTACGACACCTCCGTCAGGGTCAGGTCCACCGTCGCGACGTCCTCCACGCCGCGCGAGCGAAGCATCTCCGCAAAGCGCATGGCCGCGCTGGCCGTGTTGCCGTGGATTGAGGCGTATGCCACTACCACGCCAGCGCGCTCGGGCGTCCATGTGGACCAATTGGCGTAGTGGGCGAGGGCGTTGGCGAGCGTCTCGCCGCGCAAGACGGGGCCGTGGAGCGGGTAGACGGTTGCGATGTCGAGTGCCGACGCTTTTTTGAGCAGGCCCTGCACCTGGACGCCATATTTCCCGCAAATGTTGTAGTAGTAGCGTCGCGCGCTCTCCGTCCAGCCCGACGTGTCGGAGGCAGCGGCGTCTTGCGCGCCGAATGAGCCGAAGGCGTCGGCCGAGAAGAGCGAACGGGTGGCCTGCTCGTAGCTCACCATCACTTCGGGCCAATGGACCATCGGCGCCATGATGAACCTGAGCTCATGACGCCCGAGCTTGAGGGTGTCGCCCTCCTTGACTGGCGACATCTTGAATTGAGTGTCGCGGAAAAAGTTGGGCAGCATCTGGGCGGCGCGGGCCGACAGGACGACGGTCGTCTCGGGATATTGGCCGACGAACCAGCCTATGAGAGCCGAGTGGTCCGGCTCAAGGTGTTGGACCACAAGGTAGTCGGGTTTGCGGCCGCCGAGAGCCTCGGCAAGTTTCTTTTTCCAGGTCTCGCCGACGGCGTTGTCGACGGTGTCCAAGACTGCTATCTTCTCGTCGTCGATGAGCCATGAGTTGTAGGCCATGCCGTCGGGCGTGGGGTACTGCCCTTCGAAGATTTTCACTTCTGGGCTGCTCGCCCCGATGTACTTAATGTTTGTCATGCTGGTGAAGTCTTTTGTCCCCACTAATTTAACTAAAAGTTTAATACTATGCCGCGGCTGTGAAATCCATGTCAGACTATGCCGCGGCTGTGAAATCCATGTCAGGCGACGGCTTTCCCGCCTTTGCGGGCGTTTGGGCAATCTGCCCCCCTGAGAATCAAAAACTGCGGTGCTGAAGTTGGACTAAAACCCCTATCTTCGTCTGTGGCTAAAAGCTAACGTTCCATGCGTCTGACGTATATCCACCACAGCGGATTCCGCTTCACGACGGGCAGCGCCCTCGTAATCATCGACTTCTGGGACGACGGCGCCGCCGCCGACACCGAGGCTCTCGTGGCCGCAACCGACAAGCAGGTCTACGCCCTCGCCAGTCACGTCCATCTCGACCATTTTAACCCCTCCATCCTCACTTGGCAAAGCCGCCGCCCCATCCGCTACATCTTATCCGCCGACATCCGCCGACGGCACAAGGCTTTGCGGTCCGACGAGCGCATCGTGTGGCTTCACCGCGGCGAGTCTTTTTCTGACGACAACTTGCGTATCGACGCCCTCGGCTCGACCGATGTCGGCGTCTCGTGGCTCGTCACCGCCGACGGCCGACGGCTCTTCCACGCCGGCGACTTCAACGACTGGTCACGCGACGAGTCCGACCCCGAGGCAAACCGGCAGATGCGCAACTACTTCCGTGCCGAACTGGCCAAGATGAGACCTCTCGTCGGCGGTGCCGACGCCGCTCTCTTCCCCGCCGACCCTCACCTCGGCAGGCGCATTGCCGACGGGGCGGAGCCGTTTTGCGAAGCCATACTCCCCAAGACCCTAATCCCCATGCACTCGTGGGACGACTACGCGGCGGCCGAGGCGCTCCGCCCAATCGCCCTGAGGCACGGCGCGCGTTTTGTCCCAGCTACCGACGTTAACGACCTCGCCCTATGACCACGAGCCCCCGGTGGGCGGTTGGCTTTCTGGCCGCCATTGCCGCTTTCCTCATCTTCTGCGCCGCAATCGTGCCCCGCCCCCTTTTCAGCGACCCCCTCTCAATCGTGGCCTTGGGCCGCGACGGCCGGCTCATCTCCGCGCGTATCGCCGCCGACGGACAGTGGCGTTTTGCCGAGACCGACACCACGCCAACACGTTTCGCCACGTGCCTCACCACGTTCGAGGACCGCCGTTTCCGCTACCATTGGGGCATCGACCCCATCGCGATATGCCGAGCCATCCGCAACGACCTGCGGCGTGGGCGGATGGCCGAGGGCGGCAGCACGCTGACCATGCAGCTGGCGCGTATGGCCAGGGGCGGCAGGGAGCGCACCTTCGGGCAGAAGGCCGTCGAGGCTTTGTGGGCCATTGGCATCGAGCTGACGCACACGAAAGACGAGATTCTCGCCCTCTACGCCTCGCACGCCCCCATGGGCGGCAACGTCGTGGGCCTCGAGGCCGCCTCGTGGCGATACTTCGGCAGGGCGGGCGACGAGCTCTCGTGGGCTGAGGCCGCCCTCCTGGCCGTGCTGCCCAACGCCCCCGCGAGGGTCCACGTCGCTCGTAACCGAGAGACGCTCAAGGCAAAGCGCGACAAGCTCTTGGCGAGGCTCTTGACCGACGGCCGAATCGACACCACGGCCTACGAGTTGGCCATCGCGGAGCCGCTGCCCGAGAGGCCATTCCCCATAGAGAATTGCGCCCCACAGCTCATCGAACGTCTGGCGCAAGGGGGCGAGGGTGTCGAGGCCACGTGCCATACCACCATCGACGTTTCGCTCCAGAGGCGCGTCCAGGCCATTGCCGACGACTTCTCGGCACGCTACGCCGTCGGGCGCATCAACGACATCGGGGTCGTCGTGGCGGACGTGGCGTCGGGCGACGTGATGGCCTACGTGGGCAATTCGTCGCGAGTCTCGCCAACATGGATGGTCGACATGGTGGCGGCCGAGCGAAGCAGCGGAAGCACGCTCAAACCTTTTCTCTACGCGTCGATGCTGACGGCTGGAGAGACGACGCCGAGCGGCCTGTGGGCCGATACCCCTTTGGACATCAACGGCTTCACGCCACAGAACTTCAGCCGCACTTTCAACGGGGCGGTCCAGGCCGACGAGGCTCTCGCTCGCTCGCTCAACGTCCCGCTCGTCCGGATGCTCTCGGCCCACAACACGGGGCGCTTCCTTGCCGACCTCAAACAGCTGGGGTTCAGCACCTTGCGCTTCTCGGCGGACCACTACGGGGCGTCGCTCATCTTGGGCGGGGCCGAGGTCACGTTGTGGGACCTCTGTGGCGCCTACGCCTCGATGGCCCGACGGCTTATCACCTACAATGTCGACCCCGGGCGCGCCGCCGCCACGCCCCTCGACGACTTCTTCCCCCTCAGCCTCACGCACAGGAGGGCCGTCAAGGGCGCGCGTAGGCAGCTCTCCGCCACCATCCCGTCACCCGCCGCCATTTGGCACACTTTCGAGGCCATGGCCGCCCTCTCGCGCCCCGAGGAGGAGGCCGATTGGCAAGTCTTCAGCTCCATGAAGAGGGTGGCGTGGAAGACGGGCACGAGCTTCGGCAGCCGAGACGCGTGGGCTGTCGGGCTGACGCGCGATTACGTCGTCGGCGTATGGGTAGGCAACGCCACCGGCGAGGGGCGAGCGGGCATGACGGGAGTCGGTTTTGCCGCGCCGGTCATGTTCGACGTCTTTTCGCTCCTGCCCTCGTCGCCATGGTTCGACGAGCCTCTCGACGACGAGGACCCCATGGCCGTTTGCCGCCATAGCGGGATGCGGGCCACCGACGTATGCCCCGCTGTCGATACCGTCCGCCTGCCCCGCTCATGCGCGCAGACCGATGTTTGCCGTTTTTGCCGCCTCGCGCATCTCACCGCCGACGGGCGTTGGCAGGTCAACTCCTCGTGCGAATCGACGGTCGACATCGTTTCCGAGCCACGTTTCGTGCTGCCCCCGGCCATGGAGTTCTACTATTGCTCGCGCCATGCCGACTACGTGCCGCTTCCGCCCATGAGGCCCGATTGTGCCGACTCCCCCTCGGGCAGGGTGTCGATCATATATCCGCAGCACGGGCAGAAGGTGGTCCGCGCGCGCAACTTCGACGGCAGGCTTCAGGGCATCGTGTGTCAGGCGGCCGCGCCATCGGCCTCGACGGTTTTTTGGCATCTCGACGATTCGTATCTTGGCGCGACGTCTGGCCGTAACCAGATGCTCATCGAGCCCTCGCCTGGCCACCATGTCCTGACCATCGTCTTGCCCGACGGGCAGGAGGCGGCGGTAGGTTTCGATGTCGAGTGACTCCCGCCGTTCTCGCCATTCGAAAGATATGTTGTCAAAAAGCGCCCCAGCATGCCACAATAATCCGTACATTAGCATATTACCTTATGATGTTTAATATCCAGTCGGAAAAGATGAAAATTCTTAGTAAGCCACGTCTGTGGCCGCTTGTAGCCTTGCTATGCCTCGTGGCGACGGCCTGCAAGCAGAAAGGTGAGCCGTCGGGCTACAACCCTTTCGTCGATAGTTTCGTTTCGGGGCAAATCTCATGCGCTTCAGACATTGTTGTCGTCCTCGCCAAGGATGTCGACGAGCGGAACCTCTCAAAAGTCGACCCGGCGGAGGTCTTGACAATAGCGCCCTCGGTCAGCGGGCGATGCCGTTTCGCCGACGCCCACACCCTCGTCTTCACGCCCGACAAGGCGCTCGACCATGCCGCCCAATACGCGGTGACGGTCAATATTGGCGAGATGTTCCCCGATGCGGAGTCCGAATACGGGGAGTTCACTTTCAAGGTCAACACGCGCCCGCTGGTCCACTATGCCGAGATGGCCTCGTTCGCCGACAAGGAGCCGGATGCCTATTCCATCTCGTTCGACGTCTCGACGTCCGACGAGGCCGACTCGATCCTCGTCCAGAAAAGCGTCAGAATCCCGCAGGGCAAAGCCTTTTGGTCGCACCATGCCGACAAGTGCCATCACGTCCTGACCGTCGAGGTCCCGGTCCCTCGCGGGCGTCAGACGCTCGAGCTCTTGGCGTCCGACGACGCCGGCGACGACAGGGTGATAGCTTCGCTCGAATTGCCGTCGTCCGATGAGATGGCAGTGGTCGAAGTACGTTCAAAAAACGATTTCCAATCCTACGTCGAGGTCACATTCAACAAGCGGCTCGACGCTGGTCAGGACCTTGTCGGCCTGGCCTACATCAAAGGCTGCCGCAACAAGGCCGTCGACGCCAGTGGCAACACCTTGCGCCTCTATCCCGACCGCAATTCCGAAAAGGAAGTGGATGTATGGTTCTCCGGCTCAATTCGTAGCGCGTCGGGGCTGACGCTCGGCGACGACAAGTCCATACACGTCAACATAAGCACAACAAAACCCGAGGTGAAGTTCGCCTCCGACGGTGTCATCGTCCCACTCGACGGCAAAGTGACCATACCTTTCAGCGCCGTATACCTTGGCGGCGTGAGAGTCGTCGTCCTGAAAATCTTCCCAAACAACATCTCCACGATGTTGCAAGATGGCGGAATCGCGCAACAATACGGACTCGCGCAATTTGGCCGCCCTGTGGCGGTCAGGACCCTCCTTCTCGACGAGCAGGCGCCCGACCTCTTCAATTGGCACACCTTCTCGCTCGACCTGACCGACCTCGTCAAGGCGGAGCCGGGGGCCATGTACCACGTAGACCTCGTGCCCGTCGTCGGGCTTACGGCATGGCCGGGAGCCGACGAGCTTCTCCAGAGCAAGGAGGAAGTCCTTGCCGAAGACGCTAAAATCCTTCAGGAGTTGCAACGCCGTTTCGATTCGGGCAACAACTGGTACGACTACGACGCGGTGCCTTGGAGCGAAGTCGATTGGAGCGAGACTGACGACCCGGCCAAGCTCTCCTATTACTACAACCGTAGCGTGAGCCGCAACGTCCTGGCCACCAATATCGGGCTCTCGGCCTACATGGGCGACGACAACCAGACCACAGTCGTAGCCTTGGATCTGACCACCGCCGCCCCCATCAGCGGGGCGAATTTGACGGCCTATAATTATCAGAATCAACCCGTTGCCACGGCCACGACCAATTCCGACGGCAAAGCCATACTCACCCCCGACGCCTCAAAGGGCAGGCCTTTCTACGTCGAGGCCGTCGTGGGCGACGACCGCTCTTACCTGCGGCTCAGTCGGGGCGGGAGCCTCTCCACGAGCGTGTTCGACGTGGCCGGCGAGCAGACGCAGGCCGGCGGCCTGAAAGGCTTCATCTACGGCGAGCGCGGCGTTTGGCGCCCGGGCGACACCCTCCACCTCGGCTTCATGCTCAAAGATCCCGATGCCAAGTTGCCAAAAGGCCACCCCGTCACGCTCGAGGTGAGCAACCCTGTCGGCCAACTCGTCAGCCGTCAGATACGTTCCGTAGAGCCCATGGGGCTCTACGCCTTCAACGTCCCGACCGATGCCGACGCCCCGACTGGAGCATGGAACGCGAAGGTGTCGGTAGGCGGAGCCGTCTTCGAGAAGAGGCTCAGGATCGAGACCATCAAGCCCAACCGCCTCAAAATCGACCTCCGCCTCCCAAAAATCATCCCATCAAGCGGATGTGTGGCACCCCTGCATACCGAGTGGCTCAACGGGGCGCAGGTCGACGGCCTGAGCTACGCCACGACGGCTGCCATAGCCAAATCCAAGACGCAAATCGACGGCTGGGACGGCTACGTCTTCGACGACGCGACGCGTGAGTTCGAGACCAGCGCGCTGACCATAGCCAGCGCGCGAACCGACTCCGAGGGCAACGCCTCCATCGTCTTAGCCCCCAAAGTCGAGGGGGTGGCCCCGGGCATGCTCCGCGCCGCCATCACCACGAGGGTCTTTGAGCCAAGTGGCGAGTTCAGCGTCGACACCCGTTTCGCAACCATCTCGCCCTACGATTGCTACGTCGGCATCAAGAACCCGCAGCACGACCGCCAACAGCTCGCCACGGGCAAGAAACACGACTTCGCGGTGGCAGTGGTCAGCCCAGACGGCCGGCCCATGGCGTACCATGGCGTCAAAGTGGACGTCTATAAGGTCCAAAACTACTGGTGGTGGAGCGCCACGGACGAGTGCGCCAACTTCCGCTACAGCGACTATAACGAGCCTGTCAAGACCTTCTCCCTCAATTCCGACGAGAAAGGCCGAGCCTCGTTCTCCCTCAACTTCTCCAACGACGAGTGGGGCACCTACCTCATCATCGCCAGCGACGCCATGTCGCCCGTAGCCCACGCCTCCTCGCTCCTCGCCTATTTCGACTGGCCCGACACTATGGGGGCGCGAGACGGCACCAAGGTCACATTCCTCAACGTCGCTACTGATAAGCAGGAGTATGCCGTGGGAGACCACATGAAACTCTCCTTCCCCTCGTCGGCCGACTCCACGGCCCGCGTCACGCTTTGCCGCGGCGGGTCGGTGCCCGACACCAGCGTGGCCATTTGCGAGGCCTCGCAGACGACTCTCGACGTCGAGATAACGCCCGAGATGACGCCCAACGTCTACGCCTACGTCAGCCTCATCCAGCCCTACACCCACACCTCCAACGACGCGCCGTTGCGCCTCTACGGAGTGGCGCAGGCCAGCGTCACCCAGGCTGACAGCCGACTTGAGCCCAAGATTGCCGCAAGCGAGGAGTTCAAGCCCTTGAGCCAAGCCTCCGTAACCGTCTCTGAGCAGCGCGGACGCCCCATGGCCTACACGCTCGCCGTCGTCGACGAGGGTCTGCTCGACCTGACGCATTTCCAGACGCCCGACGCCTGGGGCGCATTCTTCGCCCGCGAGGCTCTCGGAGTGGGACTTTGGGACCTCTACGACATCGTGGCGGGCGCCTACGGAGGGCGAATCGAGCAGCTCTTCAGCATTGGCGGCGACGACGAGCTTCTCAACAAAAGCCCAAAGGCCTTCGTCAATCGCTTCACGCCAATGGTGCGCTTCTACGGCCCGTTCAACATCGGCAAGGGAGACAAGAAATCCCATAAGATTGACGTGCCAAACTACTCCGGACGCGTCCGCCTGATGGTTGTCGCTACCGACGGCAAGTCGTTCGGCAACGCCGAGAAGAGCGTAAGCGTCACCAAACCACTGCTCGTCTGCGGCACCATGCCTCGCCAAATAGGAGTCGGCGACCGTTCGAGGCTCTCCGCCACGGTCATTGCCTCCAAAGCCGTCGGCAATGTGGAGGTGTCGCTCACCGTATCCGACGGGCTTAATGTCGTCGGAGAGCAGAAGAAAACCCTCAATTTCACTGCCGAGGGCGATAAGACCGTCTCGTTCGACGTCTTGGCCGGCGACGTGCCGACCAACGCCACCGTCTCGTTCCAAGCCACCTGCCAATCCGATCAGGCCGACTATACCGCCAGCCTCCCCGTCCGCCACGTAGGCCAACGGCTCACCACCACGACCGAGCAGGCCATCCAGCCGGGCAAGGAGTGGGTTGCACCCGCGGCGACGACACAAGGGATCCCCGAGTCCGCCATCGTCGAACTCTCTTCCGTCAAACCCCTCAAAGTGGCCTCGCGCGTGGCCGCCCTCCTCGACTATCCCCACGGCTGCGCCGAGCAGACCACGTCCAAGGGCCTCGCGCAACTCTATCTCGCCGACTTCACCGACCTCACACCTGCCCAGCAGAAAGAGCTTGAGGCAAACGTAAACGCCACAATCAAGAGGCTCTACACATTCGCCACGCCAAGCGGCGGACTCTCCTATTGGCCCGACTCGCCCGACGCCAACCTCTGGGCTTCGGCCTACGCCTACGTCTTTTTCAGCGAGGCCGAGAGCCGCGGCTACTTCGTCCAGGCGAGCGTCAAGAAAAGCGTGGCCCGATACCTTGCCTCCAACGTAGGGCGAATGAAGAAGGGGCAGAACGCCTATTGGGCATCCGACGACGCCCTCGCCCTCTACGCCCTCGCCCTCGACAAGAAAGCCGACATGGCGGCCATGAACCGTTCGAGGGAGGTGTTCCTCTCGCTACAAAACAGAACCGACGATGCCATGAACCTTCTCGCCGCCGCCTACGCCATAGCGGGGCGTAAAACCGACGCCCAGAAACTCTTCGCCAAAGCCGGAGAAGACAGCCAGGCGTTGCGCCTCATAGCCCAGACGGCCGTCGACGACATGGGCGCGGCCCAGACGGCAGAGACGCTCCGCCGCAAACTCGTCTCGGACGAATGGATGAACACCTACGACGTGGCTACGTCGCTCATGGCCTGGGCACGCTACGCCAAGAAGTTCCCATCCTCGGGCGAGCTTAAGGCCGCGGTCACGGCCTCGGGCAAGAACGTCGCCAACGTCCAGACACCAAAATCGACTTGGAACGCCAGCTTGTCGCCTGAGCAGGCCAAAGGTCTACGCGTCAAGAACGACGGTGCCGGGGTCATCTACGCGTCGCTATCCCAAACGTCGCAAGTGGGGCAAAGCCAGGTGGACGCGGCCAATAATGGGCTTTCCGTCAGAGTCGAGATGTGCACGCTGTCGGGCGCTCCGTTAGCATCCGCCAACCCAACCCTCCGCGCTGGCGACAGCTACGTGGTCAGGATCTCCGTAAGCAACACCTCGGGGCGTACCGCGGAGGGCGTCGCCGTGAGCCACGTCTTGCCCGCGGGCGTCGAGGTGCTCAAATTCCAGGTCGACAAACAGTGCAGCAATGTCGACGTGCGCGACGACGGGATTCTCTTCTATGCCGACGAGCTTGAGGCGGGTCGCGAGGTCATGTTCGCCGCCTTGCTCAGCGCCACCTACGCCGGCCACTATTACAGGCCCGCCACCACCGCCGAGTCGATGTACGACAACAGGATTGGCGGTTGCGATGCCAGTGGCGAGATGATTATCGAGTAGCCCTTCCGCGCCGCTCCGCGCCATCCGCAAAAAAAAGCCATCCGCCCCGCGAGACATTTGTCTCGCGGGGCGGATTAGTTGTTTTGGCCAGCACGTGTTTACGTTCTCACCCCGCGATGTTGTGGATAAACAGGTCACAAATTGTTTTAATGTTGATATGAAGAGTGTTCTGTTTTTCTTTAGTCCGATGAATACGAGTCTCAAACATCTAATGTATGCGGCGGCTGACCTGTTCATTCTCCAATTGCTGCCTTACTTTGTTCATAAATGCCGCGCGTGTCATGTAATACGAGCGACCCCGCACGGTTTTCGGCCATGCGGGGTCGCTCATTATGAAAAAACAGACAAATCTCTATGAATCCCTCTTCGGACTCTGATTTCTACACTCTGTTACGCTTAGTGTCAGGGTATTGTTTCAAGGCGCAGGGGGAATTTTGTCATGCGAATT
This sequence comes from Bacteroidales bacterium, assembly GCA_017390085.1. Classification (GTDB taxonomy): domain Bacteria; phylum Bacteroidota; class Bacteroidia; order Bacteroidales; family Marinilabiliaceae; genus W3P20-009. The sequence goes on from JAFPDB010000247.1 coordinate 16,041, forward strand.
CCTCTTCCGCCCATGACTTGTAGCAATCTTCCTCATGACTTAGCCGCGAATCCGATTTTTCAAGATACGCCTACTTCGTCCGACCGGCGGCAATGAAATTCGTAATGTAATACTCCTGCGTCATGCTGCTCACAATCACGCCCTTAGATGTCGACGAGTGGATGAACTTGTTCTCTTTCAAGTATATCCCGACGTGGTTCGGGGTCTTCGACTTCTTGCCGTCCGTACGGAAAAAGACCAGGTCGCCCTCCTGGAGGCTCGACTTCTTTATCACCTTACAGTTGTCGTTCAATATGGCGGCCGAGCTGCGGCTCAAACTTTTGCCGTACACCTTTTTATAAATAAGGTTTGTCAGTCCCGAGCAGTCCACACCGCTCCGCGACATCCCGCCATATTTGTAGCTCGTGCCCACCCACGAGGCCGATTCTATATACAGCTCGCTCTTTTTCACGCCGACGGGACTCACCCCGAGCTTCGCGCAAGCCTTCGACAGGTTGCCGCTCGGCTTCTCAATACGGTCGTCTTTCAGCGTGCCCTTGTTGCCCTTGTTCGCCTGTTTGTTTGTCGTGCTTTTTGACTGTTGGCTCTTGCGTACCGTCGTCTGGGTGCGCGAGCCGGAGCATCCGCCCAGCCCGATGGCCAGTGCCGCCACCAGCGCGGCTACGACAATCCTTCGCAAGCTCATCATGGCGGGTCTCCCTTCTTAGGCGATGTCATCCTCAGCCTCGTCGTCGCTTTTCACTTTGGCGAGTCGGCCCTCTGCGTCCGCGATGCTCTTTTTGCACTGCTTGATGAGGCTCAGCGCCTTTTCCACGTCGCCAATCATGGCGTCGAAACTCATCGGCTTGTCGCGGCTTTCGAGCCGCGACACTATGGCCTCAATTTCTTCTTGAGCCTCGTCGTATGAGAATTCCTCTTTCTTTACTTTTGTCATAAATGTCTATCTCTTAACGCTTTGTGGTCTCTTTGGCGGGCAGGACGAGCGTCATCGACGTGCCGACTTTACGCCTCGGCTCCGCTATCACGTTGCCGCCGTTGGCCTTGGCCAGGTCGCGGCATATCGTCAGGCCTATTCCGTTGCCCTTCTCGCGCTCGGTGCCTTGTGTAGAGGCCAGCTTCTCGTCGCGGTTGAACCGCTCAATCATTTCGGGGGTCATGCCCACTCCGTTGTCGGTCACGACGATCATGGCTTTGTCGCCATGACGGGCTGTCGACACCTCTATTCGACCCCCGTGGCGAGTGAACTTTATGGCGTTGTTTATCAAGTTCCTGACAATTATCGTAAGGTGCGACGGGTCGCAGAACACTTGAGCGTCGCCGTCCATAGAGTCGCAAATGTCAATCTCCTTGTCGGCTGCCACAATCCGCATGGCGCAGAATGCCGACTCCAGGCCGTCGGCAATGTTGAGCAACATCGGTTTGGCGCGCATCTGGGTTTGCGACATGCTCCACGCCAGCAGGTTGCTCGTCATCTGGAATAGCGTCTGAGCCGACGTGTAGATGTGCTTGGCGAATATCTCGTCGTCGCCGCCGTTCTTGCTCGCGCGCTGCACCAGCACGTCGGCGAACCCCAGTAGCGTGTTGAACTGGTTCGTGGCGTCGTGGCTCACGATGTGGAGGACGCGCTCCTGGTCTTGCATCTTCTGTTTGAGGTTGTTCTCTTTCTCCCTCTTTAGCGTCGTCCGCCTGATCATGATGGCCAGGGTAGACAGCATGACCAGCAGCAAGATGCACATGACCGATGCCGCCGTCAGGGCCATGCGGCGTTCAGACTCTTGCTCTTCGTTTATCGCCTGGTTCATCCCCTCGGCCGCCGCCAAGCGGAAGCGCGTCTCTTCCGTTTCCAAGTTCCCGTAGGAGCTGATTATGTCGTCCGCCTCACGGTCGCGCAGCAGGCGGCGCAATCGGGAGTACTCGCTCATCGTCCGGTAGGCCGACTCGTAGTCGCCCATCCGAGCCTCTATCCGTTGCTCTACGGCCAAGATTTCCGTTATGCGGTCCAAGTCCGATTCGGGGGTCATGTGGCGCGCGCGGCATATCAGGTTCAGCGCCTCGCGCACGTCGCCGGCCATGTTCAGTGTGGTGGCCATCCCCCTCAGTACGTCGGCCAGGGCCGCCGTGTCCGGCCAGCAGGCCAGCATGGCCTCGGCCGTGCGGTAGCTCTTTATCGCCCTGACGTACTCGCCGTTGCGCGTAAATGTCTGGCCCAGACCAGTGTACGTCCTTATCAGAGTCGCCGTGTCGCCGTCGGCCTTGGCTTTCGACAGCAATGCGTCGTAGGACGCTATCGCCTTGTCGGGCTTATGCTCGGCGCAGTAAAACTCCGCCAGCATGTCCGTCGCGTTGATGCGGTCCTGTGAATCTTGAGCCCTTTTCAGGGCCTCAATGAAGATCGATTCGGCTTTTTTCGATTGACCCGAGTCCCACATCGCCCTGCCTATGGCAATCTGGCGGTCGGTCGGCGTCTGAGTGTCGTCCACGATGCTGCGCGCCGCCCTCCTGCTCCTCTGCGCGGATGCCGCCGACGTGGCTTCGGCTGCCGCGGTTTGGGCTACGAGGGTCATAAATAGCGCCAGTATGGCGAGGGGCAAATACTTCGACATCTCAGTTTTATAGATGGGGAGGTGTGA
>JAFPDB010000248.1 GCA_017390085.1 Bacteroidales bacterium
GACGTGCCAACGTCTCTTCAGCTCTTTATGGCGTGTCAATGGAGTCAAAAGTTCGCTTGTCGGCGACGGCGTGGGTCTTTTTCACGGATTGAGTGGAGAGCTTCCTTTGGGCATTCGCAACGCAAAAGGTGTCCGCAGCATTGTCACAATACACGACCTCATTTTTAGACATTATCCCGAATACTACCAGAGAATCGACCGGAAAATATACGACTACAAGTTTTGCAAGGCATGCCAGAACGCCGATAAGGTAATCGCGGTGAGCGATTGCACGAGGCGCGACGTCATCGAACTATACGGAGTCGACCCCCAGAAAGTCGTGACGGTATACCAGGGTTGCGATGACATGTTCTGGCGCGAGGCTACGGAGCAAGCAAAACATGAGGCGAGGCGGACGCTCAATTTGCCACAGAAATATATCTTGTACGTCGGGACCGTCGAGCGGCGTAAGAACCTGATGCTCTTGGCCAAAGCTTTGACTCTGCTGCCCAAAGACATGTCGGTCGTCGCGTTGGGCAAGCGCACGTCTTATGCCGATGAGGTCGAGCGTTTTTGCCATGCCAACGGGTTGGCGGACAGGTTGAAAATCCATAGCGGGGTGCCGTTCAGTTTGTTCCCATCCGTTTACCAGATGGCGGACGTCATGGTATATCCGTCTCGTTTTGAGGGGTTTGGCATTCCTCTTCTTGAATCCATCGTTAGCGGGACGCCAGTCATTGGCTGTACGGGCTCTTGCCTGGAAGAATCTGGCGGCCCGGGGTCAATATACGTCAATCCCGACGACGCCGAAACCCTTGCGTCGTCCATTAGCAACGTCGTGAACGACAGCGAATTGCGACAGAGGATGATAGAGAAAGGGCGCGAATATGCGCAAGGCTTCCGTCAAGATCTGCTAATTCAGAAATTGTTGGAAGTCTACGCCGACGTTATGAACAATTGACGATGATACGCCGGTTCGGAAAATAAGGCAACCCTATGAAACACAAAATCTCAGCCGTTCTAAACACGTATAACGCGTCGCGCCATCTTGCGGAAGTCCTTGAGTGCCTAAAGGTTTTTGACGAGATTGTGGTTTGCGACATGGAGAGCACCGACGACACTGTCTCCATATCTGAGGCTTTCGGCTGTAAGGTTGTGACATTCCCCAAAGGCAATCACACTATTTGCGAGCCAGCCAGAAACGCGGCAATTCAAGCGGCCTCTTACCCATGGGTCATCGTGGTCGATGCGGATGAATTGGTGCCGAAAGAATTGGCTGACTACCTGTATGGGAGGGTAAGTGAACAAAATTGCCCTGCGGGCCTATACATACCTCGCAAGAATATGGTTCTCAATCATTTCGCCAAGTCGTCATTTCCCGACTATCAGTTGCGATTCTTGAAGAAGGAGGGTGCCGATTGGCCTTCTACAATCCATTCCGTCCCTACCGTCGATGGTGACGTGGAAAGAATACCTGCCAAAGAGGAACTTGCTTTCGTGCACATTGGCGATACGGTCTCCGAAATGGTCAGGAAGATGAACTACTACACCGATAATGAGATTGTCAGGCGCAAGAATGTCCGGGCTTCAGTGTGGAAAATCATATCCAAGCCGACGTTCTATTTCATCAAATACTACCTCTTCAAGGGAGGGATATTCAATGGGCGGCCTGGCTTCTTTCAGGCAATTCACAAGGCCAACTACCAGTTCTACATGCTGATGAAGGCCTACGAGCAGACTGAGGGGAAAGAATAGAAGTTTTGGTTGAATGCCCTATAAATTTAAGGGGTGGGACGGCAGTCCCACCCCTATTTTGCATGCCCCTACCCCATTTCAGAGCCACTTAATAAGAATTAAATCGTTACGCAAAATGCGTAATGTTATGGCAAATTGTAAGTAATCAGTTGTGGTTTGGTATTGGATTATTATATTTGCATCGTAAGTCAGATAAAAATAAAAGCATAACAAAGAATATTGCTTCAAATAGTAAGAAATCAACATTAAATAACGATAGTCATGAAAAAGATTGAAGCTATCATCAGGAAGACCAAGTTCGATGACGTGCGCGACGCCTTGTTGGCCGCAGACATCGAATGGTTCTCGTACTACGATGTACGTGGCATTGGCAAGGCTCGTCAGGGACGCATCTACCGCGGCGTCGTATACGACACGAGCTGCATCGAGCGCATCCTCCTCTCGATCGTAGTCCGCGATTGCAACGTCGAGAAGACCGTCAGCGCTGTCATATCTGCCGCCCAGACTGGCGAAATTGGCGACGGCCGAATCTGGGTCATTCCCGTCGAGGATGCCATCTCGATCCGTACTGGCAAGCACGGAGAGGAGACCCTTTACACGCCCAGCAGCAAATAGACAATCACAGATAACCTAACCTTTCCCTATCATGAAAACGCTGTATACCAAATATCTAATAGGTGCCGTGCTTGCGGGTTGCGCGGCGGCAATGTGCGTGTCGACAATGTCGGCGCAAGAGGCTGCGGATTCGGTGGCCGTAGTTGAACCCGTGGCAGAAGTTGCGGCGGAGGCAGTCGGGACGGTAGCCGCTGTGGCCGATGAGGCTCCCGCTGATGTGCCTGGCGCCGACTGGGGACGAGGCATCGACACGGTCTGGATGCTTCTGGCCGCCATGCTCGTCTTCTTCATGCAGCCTGGTTTCGCAATGGTCGAGGCCGGCTTCACTCGCGTCAAGAATACGACAAACATCCTTATGAAGAACTTTGTGGACTTCACTCTCGGCTCACTGCTCTTCTGGTTCATAGGTTTCGGACTTATGTTCGGAGATGGCGGGTTTGTCGGAATGCCACACTTCTTCGATTGCACTTTCTACGACCCGAGTGGCCTGCCTAAAGAGGGCTTCTTGATTTTCCAGACCGTATTCTGCGCCACTGCCGCCACGATTGTCTCCGGCGCCATGGCGGAGCGCACGAAGTTCTCCATGTACTTGGTCTACACGGTGTTCATCTCAGTGATCATTTACCCTGTTTCGGGTCACTGGACATGGGGCGGCGGCTGGCTCTGCAACGATGCTGACGACTCCTTCATGATGAGTGTCTTCGGCACCACGTTCCACGACTTCGCCGGCTCCACAATTGTGCACTCTGTCGGTGGTTGGATCGCCTTTGTCGGCGCGGCAATCATGGGTCCGCGTATCGGCAAGTACCATAAGGACGGAAAGTCTAAGGCAATCCCTGGTCACAACCTTGCCATCGCGGCCCTTGGCGTTTTCATCCTTTGGTTCGGATGGTTCGGCTTCAACCCCGGCTCTCAGCTCGCAGCCTCGTCGGCCGACGATCAAGAGGCAATCTCTCACGTTTTCCTTACGACCAACCTTGCGGCGTGCGCTGGTGGCTTCACCTCCATCGTTGTCAGCTGGATTAAGTATGGCAAACCCTCACTCTCCCTTGCGCTCAACGGCATTCTCGCGGGTCTCGTAGGCATCACTGCCGGCTGTGACGTGGTTTCTGCCGCAGGTGCCGCCATCATAGGAGTTATTTGCGGTGCCGTCATGGTCTTCGCCGTAGAGTTTATCGACTGCAAGCTCCACATTGACGACCCCGTCGGCGCAAGCTCTGTTCACGGTGTCTGTGGCTCGCTCGGAACCATTCTCACAGGTCTCCTCTCCACGTCCGAAGGGCTTCTCTACGGTAACGGTTGGGGATTCCTCGGCGCTGAGGTTCTCGGTGTGGTCGTAATCGGTTGCTGGGCAGCTGGCATGGGCTTCGTAATCTTCAAGAGCCTCGACGCGATATTCGGAATACGTGTACCGGCGCGCATTGAGGAGGAAGGTCTCGACATCTACGAGCATGGAGAGTCTTGCTACAGCAACTAATCTATTGAGAACTGTTTTATGGTGTGATACGATAAATCTCTTTGGTTAGTGTAGTGTTCCTACATTTACTATCAAGTGGGCGGCGGCTCGACGTGAGGTCGGGTCGCCGCTGTTGTTGTGGCTATTTCCCCTTCTATCACCAACCCTATCGACAATCTGCGTACCCCATGCAGTCCCTAAAAAACACGAGAAGCGACATC
>JAFPDB010000026.1 GCA_017390085.1 Bacteroidales bacterium
CATCCAAATCTACAAAGATAAAGTCGTCTACTCCTACGCATCCGAGAACAGCGACAAAAAAGACAAAAACGGCAACCCCTTCCTCAACCTCTACACCCAAGACTTCGTCGACGGTAAGGTCGTCGAGGGCAAGCCTAAAGTCTTCTCACAAAACCTCCGTTCCGAATACCACGTTGGAGCCATCTCCTTCACGAGCGACAAGAAACATATCTTCCTCACCAAGACAGTCTACGTCAACAAGGAGCCACGAATCAAAATCTTCGTAGCCGATTTCGACGGCAAAGATTGGGTCAACGAACGGGTCATAGAGTTCGACAGCGACGAGTACGACTTCGCACACCCTGCCGTCTCCCCCGACGACAAGTACCTTTACTTCGTCTCCAATATGCCCGACCACACAAAAATTTACGGCAAGGACGTCAAGAACTATGGTGGCAAAGACATCTACCGAGCTGAGTTCTCTTCCGATGTCAACCACTTCAAAAAGGTCGAAAACCTCGGCACCGAAGTCAACACCTACGGCGACGAAGTCTACCCGGTCATCAACCCCGATGGCAAGCTCTACTTCAGCTCCGACACCCGAAACGGCTTTGGTGGTCTCGACATCTTCCGCTCCGAATACATCGACGGCAAATGGCAGAACACCTGCAATATGCTCAAACAGTTCAATGGTGCAGGCGACGACTTCTACTATCTCATGTTCTCCGCAGACAAGCCTGACGGCTTCCTCTCACGATACGACTTCGATAAAGACCGCGATATGTTCATGGATGTCATGACCTTCGAGGTTTCAGACCAGCCAATCGCCGAGCTGCCTCCCGTCTTTGGCGCCGACGGCATTATTCTCCCCCCGGAGGACATAAAGGAGACCAACAACAAGGTTGAGCAAGCCCAAATGATGGAATTCTCCTGCAAAATCACAAGCACTTACAATAACGAGATTATCGGAGGTGCGCGTCTCTCCATCACCGACGAGGAGACCGACGACGAGTTCGCAAACACGCACTCTTCCTCCGACGGCATCGCCACGGTCTCTTTCCCCCTCACCAAAATCAACAACGGTCGGGAAGTCATAATCGAGGTATCCAAAGACGGCTACAACACCAAGACCATCCAAGTCACAGAAGAAGAACTCGCCGACATCTCCAAAGACGGCATCAAGCTCACCCCGATATTCAACGACGCCGTCCTCGACGACATCTCCGGAATGGTCATACCATACGCCAACGACCTCGACGCCGCGGCTAAGCAAGTCCTCGACAAGCTCGCCACGTACCTTATCAACGCTCCGCAAGTAACGGTCAAGCTCAACGCCCACACCGAGGCCAAAGGAAATCGTTACGAGAACCTCAACATCTCACAAAAAATGGCCGACGCCGCAAAGGACTATCTCGTCTCCAAAGGCGTCAATCCCAAGCAACTTCTCCCTCGTGGCTATGGTGAGCGTTACCTCCTCAACCGCTGCCACCGCGGTGTCTATTGCGACGCGGCCAAGCACAAGGTCAACCGCCGCATCGAGGTCGTCGTCTGGAACGTGGCTAAGTAGCACAAGAACATTCTGTTAACAAATCAATTGTCAATGAAAAGCCTTATTCTGGTTCTTGCTCTCGTTCAGTCCGTAGCAATAGTTTCAGCGAGTGCGCAAAACACAGTTGACGAATTGCGTACTTCCAAACAGATTGTCTCTTGGACAGATTCGGACCTGCCTGTCTACTCGATACAAATCTCTGCCGCACACAGCGCCCCCGACGATGTCTCTTTCTTCAAGAACCTCGACATTGTCTATGAGTATCAAGCTCCAGACGGACTCTTCAAATACTATTACGGCAAATTCGCCACCTATGCTGAGGCCAATAAGTCCATCGCCAAGGTAAGACAAAACGGCTTCAAAGAGGCTTTCATCGTCAATCTCCGAGGCGGTTTCGCAAGGCCGACAAGCCCAGTGAAGGTTGATCGCATTGTCACCACAGGAGGCAAGACAATCGAGATTGACCCCAACACCGATTACGTAATACAAGTCGGCGCCTACCGCTACCCGCTCTACATCTCCTTCTTCGACAACGTTGGCGAGGTATACGAGTACAGGCTCAACGACAAAATCTTCCGCTACACCACCAAACCCATCAAGGGTTCCCAAGTTGAGGCAGAGCTTTCGCGCGTCCGTTCCCTCGGCTACACCAAAGCTTTCGTTGTCGAATACTCTCTCTACCAACCATATAAGATTGAGTAATCTATTCTTCAAACGCCCAATTATGTAGTAGGGCGGTCTATCGCTGGCCATTTTGGCAAGAGGAAAGTCCGGGCAATACAGAGCGTCGCGCTTCCTAATTAGAAGAAAGCCGCAAGGTTTTGTTTTCGTAACAGAAAATTACCGCCGAAAGGTAAGGGTGAAAAGGCGAGGTAAGAGCTCACCGCGTCGCAGGTGACTGCGGCGGCCATACGAATCCGCGAATTGTAAGGCCATGTATACTCAATTCACCTCAGGGTGCTGGTGCTGCTCGTGCCAGGTCCTATGACGATTGAGGGGGTAGGCTGCTTGAGGCACTCGGCGACGGGTGTCCTAGATAAATGATAGACATCCATCTTTCGGTGGACACAGAACTCGGCTTATAGCCCTACTACATTTCTTAGCCTCCTCGGGATTCCATCCCAAGGAGGCTTTACCTTGCGCCACGATTCGACAATTTATTCCCTACCTTTGACCAACCAACCAATCCTATACATCGTCCGAAATGCAAGTCTGTATCGCCGAGAAACCATCAGTAGCTGCCGAAATAGCCCGCGTCATAGGTGCAAACAACCGACGCGAAGGCTATTACGAGGGTGGGGGATACTGCGTCACATGGACCTTCGGACACCTCTGCGAACTAAAGGAGCCACACGATTACGACCCAACTCTCAAACGCTGGGATTTCGCCCTCCTACCCATTTTACCACAACGATTCAGCATCAAGCTAAAGAACGACAACGGCGTCAAACGCCAATTCCATATAATCAATAACCTATTCTCAAAAGCAGAAAGCATAGTTAACTGCGGCGATGCCGGCCAAGAGGGCGAACTCATCCAACGATGGGTAATGCAACTCGCCCAGTCCCGATGCCCTGTCTATCGACTATGGATCTCCTCTCTCACCGAGGATGCCATCCGCGACGGCTTTGCCAACCTACGCCCAAGCGCCGACTTCGATTCCCTCTACGCCGCCGGAAGCGCCAGAGCCATTGGCGATTGGCTCCTCGGCATGAACGCCACGCGCGCCTATACGCTCCGCTACGGAGCCAAAGGAATGGTTCTCTCCATCGGACGCGTCCAAACTCCGACGCTCGCACTTATTGTCCAGAGATACAAGGAGATAGCCAACTTCAAACCCCAAAAATACTGGGAACTCAAGACAAAGTACAGGGAAGTCAACTTCTCCGCAACCTCCGGACGCTTCGACAAAATCGAGGAAGGGCATCAAGCCCTCGCCAAGGTCCAAAACCTCCCTTTCCAAATCGACGACATCAAGTCCAAGCAAGGTAAGGAGGCCCCGCCGCCTCTCTTCGACCTCACTTCACTTCAAGTCGAGTGCAATAACAAACTTGGCCTCTCCGCCGACGATACGCTACGCATCGCACAATCACTCTACGAGCAAAAGTTCACGACATACCCCCGCGTCGACACCAAGTTCCTCACCGACGACATCTACCCCAAAGTCCCCTCCATCCTCAAAGGTCTAACCCCCTACGCCCCTATCACAACCCCACTTCTCCAACACCCCAAGCTGCCTAAGTCGAAAAAGGTCTTCAACAACCTAAAGGTGACTGACCACCACGCCATCATCCCAACTGGGATGCCTCCGCGACCTGATATGTCCCCCAATGAGAAGCGTGTCTACGACATGATCGCCCGACGCTTCATCGCCAATTTCTACCCCGACAGCACCGTCAACCAAACCACCATCCTCGGTTCCGCCGGCGATGTCCAGTTCAAGGCCAGCGGCAAGGTCATTCTCGACCCGGGGTGGCGAGTCGTCTATGGAAACCAGAAGCTCGACGACACCAAAGACGACGAGCAAACCGCAGTCCTCCCTCCATTCCAACTCCGCGAGCAGGGCCCCCACGAACCCTCACTCCAGGAGAAGCAGACCCAGCCGCCAAAGCTCTATACCGAGGCCACACTCCTTCGCGCCATGGAGACCGCGGGCAAGCAAGTCGAAGACGGCGAGCTCAGCAACCTCATGAAAGAGAACGGCATCGGACGACCCTCCACACGAGCCGCCATCATCGAGACACTCTTCCGACGAAAATACATCGCCAAAGAGCGCAAAAACCTCGTCCCCACAATCAACGGGATTCTCCTAATCGATACCATCAAAACGCCTATCCTCAAATCCGTCGAGCTCACCGGACAATGGGAAAAGAAGCTACGCAACATCGAGGCCGGAACATTCTCCACATCGCAGTTCATCGCCGAGATGAGAGACATGGCGACCGACATCGTCCGAGTCGTATCCCAAGACCTCAGCTCTTCCCGCTTCCAAGAAATTGAGAACAACGACACCGCCCCAAAACCGCAGCTCCCAGCCTCTTCCCCCAGTGCCCTCTCCTGCCCCAAATGCGGGCGACCAATCCTAAAAGGCAAAGCCGCATGGGGCTGTTCCGGCTACAAAGAGGGATGCTCTCTCGTCATCCCCTTCAAGGTCCGCAATAAGTCATTGACCGATAAACAGGTCCAGACTCTCCTTTCCAAAGGCGAAGTGGCTGTCAGAGGTGTCGACTCCGGCGAGGCCAGACAAGACGGGAAGTTCGCCTTCGATTCCGATTTCAAGGTCGTTTTCCGACCCTCCGATTCCGCCACCAACCCAGCCGCCAATCTCTCCTCCCTCTTGTGCCCGAAATGCGGGAGCGCCATTCTCGAGGGCAGGCAGGCTTGGGGCTGCTCTGGCTACAAGGCGGGCTGCACTTTCCGCGTCCCCTACGTTTTCATGTGCAAGAAGTTAACGCCTACGCACCTCAAGGTGTTGATTCAGAAAGGGAAGACTGGAGTCATAAAAGGTTTTGTCGATGTCAATGGACTAAAACGGGACGGAAGACTCGTTCTCACACCATCCGGCGAGGTCGCATTGGCCACCACCGACGGCTCTCAAGCCTCCTAAAGGGGATCCAAATAACTTTTTGAACCGCCAAGGCAACATTTCACGCCCTCTAACCCTATCAACTCTCCACATAGGTTAACAAATCGCCCCTTCTCAGATTACCTCTCGATGGCATAAAGTTTTTTACCAAC
>JAFPDB010000249.1 GCA_017390085.1 Bacteroidales bacterium
GAAGTATGGGGTGCCTTGAAACATGTCTCCGCACTCGAAAACAAGGACGTTCTCGGGTCCCTCTTGTTGCAAGACGCTCTCGATGAAAGCCTGCCTGCGCGCATATCCACCCTTGCCGGCGTAGAGGGTGTCGGTCTCGGGGAAAGGGTCGATTCGGCTGTGGACGTCGTTGGTGTGGAGAATCGTCAGTCGCGGTTCACGGCACTTGCCGACGGAGCATGACGGGAGCGACGTTAGCGACGTCACGATGGGAGACGCCGCCATGGCTATGCCGCCCAGGCGTTTGAAGAAATCGCGTCGTGATATATAGGAGTCGGACATTGCTATTTTTCGACAGTTATTCGGTTATCGACGGGAGCGCAAAGGACGACATTGGAGTCTCCAATGGTTTTCAAATAGTTTATGAAAGTATCGCGAAATGGCATTCCGCTCTCATACTCCTGTTTGCCGACAAGGCAGCTAAAGCCGTCGCCGCCGTTGGCGAGGTAGTCGAGGGTGGCGAGCCTGTAGACTCTACCGCCCTGAAGGGGCATTCCGCCTATCTTTACATCCTTGGCCTTCTTATTCGCTATGGTCATTGAGGCTCCGGCTATGCCCTCGCCACCGCGGGTGGCGATGTGGTCCATCATGGCCATGACGTCGGCGGAATCGAGACAAAGGACCACGGGTGAGTTCTCGAAAGGCGCTATGCAAAATACATCCTCTATGAAGACGGGTCCCGCGGGGAGGAAGCTGCGGATGCCGCCAAGGTTGATAAGCGAGAAGTCGGGCGTTGGCATGGAGTCGGCCACGGCCATACGACGAATCTCAAAAAGAATGACATCCGCCAAAAAGCGTGAGAGCGCGGATTCGGGCCGACGGGCAATCATGGTCTCGCCGTTGTCGCACAGCTTGACTTTCATGACGTGGTCGAGGCTGTCGCGATAGACCGATATTTCGGCCTCCATTTGCGGATCGCCTTGCCGAGTGCTGTCCATGTGGCATAGCTCGACAGACTTGACTTCGGGCGACAGGTCCGCATGGCATTGGCCTTTCGAAAAGTACCAAACCGCGGCGCAAATGACGGCTATCGAGGTCAGTATGAGCAGTATTTTTTTCATTTGAGCCAACGGTCTAACCAGCGATAGAACTCACGATGCCAAAGAATGCTGTTTTGCGGGGTTGTGACCCAATGGCACTCTTCGGGAAAGTACAGGAACTCCGCTTCGATGCCCCTCATCCGGGCTACATTGAAAGCCCCCATTCCTTGGGTATATGGGATTCGGAAATCCTTGTCGCCATGGACGACCAATATGGGGGTATCCCATTGGGCAACAAAACGATGTGGCGAATTGGCGTAGCTGGCTTGCGCCGCGGCGTTGCCCTCGTCCCAATACGGGCCACCGAGATCCCAATTGGGGAAGAAGAGTTCCTCGGTCGTGGAGTAGAGTTGTTCGAGGTTGAAGATTCCGCAGTGGGCGAGGAAAGCCTTGAACCTCTTGTCGTGATGGCCCGCGAGCCAATAGACGGAGAAGCCGCCATAACTTGCCCCGACGCATCCGAGGCGGTCGGCATCGACATATGGCTCCGCAGCGATTGTGTCGGTGGCGGAGAGGTAGTCTTTCATGTTCTGGCCGCCGTAGTCTTTGCTGATCTGCTCATTCCACTCGATGCCGAAGCCCGGGAGTCC
>JAFPDB010000250.1 GCA_017390085.1 Bacteroidales bacterium
GAGCTGATTTTCGGGCAATTACGGAGCAAACACATTTTAATGCCGTGTTAAAATGTTGATTCTTAACGCTTTACGCTCTGCGATATATCTCTAATGTGCTATGTTTGATTGAGTTGCGACGAAGTAGGAAACTTTAGTCTAATCATTTCAAAACAGCTTCTTATAAACCTCAAAAAACATATTATCATGGCAAGCAGCAGAAGACAGCAAGCCCAGACCGATGCGGGCCTGGACTTCGCAAAAGAAGACTTCCAACGTGAGCAGACGTTGGAGGCCGAGTATGAGCGACAGGCGGAAAAACAGGCCAAGCGCGAAATGCTGATGCAGCACACCTCATACCGCATGATGGAGGCCACGGCAAAGTATATGGACCAGTATTACCTCGACCCCATAATCGGCTTCCTCATACCGGGCGCGGGCGACGTCCTCAACTCGCTCCTCGGCATCCCGTTCATCTACTTTTCGCTCGTCTACGTGCACTCCATACCCCTTACGCTGGCTGTCACGGTCAACGTCCTTGTCGACGCCCTCCTTGGCGCTATACCTTTCTACGTTGGCGACGTGATAGACATTTTCAACAAGGCCTACAAGAAGAACCTTCGCCTCATAGTCGGCTACATCAACGACGACAAGGATATTATCGACGAGGTCAACGGCAAGGCCATTTGGTTCTGCGTGCTGATTGTGATCCTATGCTTGTTGATCTACTGGCTCGTGGGCCTCGTGATGGACATGGCCAACTGGGTGACCTCCCTCTTTTGAGATAGTGTAAAAGACCTGACTTTCATGTGTTTTTGTTTTGATTGAGTGAATGGCGCGCCAATTCTTGGCGCGCTTTCTTTTTTTTTTGGGGGGGAAGGGCAAAGCCTCAACAGCTCCAATGCTAAATCTGTTCCACGTAACCAAGGTCGTCGATAATGTCAAAGAGCCTTTGGCCCTCTATCTCGAAGGTTTCAATGATAGGAAAACTCCAAATCGTAAAGTTGGACGGCAAAAGCGAAGAACAGCGTAGCCCTGCAGGGAGGATGTAGGAGGCTGCGCATCAGCAGGATGTCCATTACGCCAAAGTAGAAAATTTTCGCTATTTTGTGAGGAAACCCATATCACAAAACCCAACAACCCGACAAATGAAAAGAATGATAGCGACGGCGGCCGCAACGTTGACCGCGTCCTCGGTCGGAATGGCGCAGGGCGACGAATGGCAGAACCCGCGCATCAACGAAGTGAACCGACTACCAATTCACGCAAGCTATTTCGCCTACGAGAGCGAGGCCGCCGCCTCAGGGGCGAAAGAGAACTCGTCGAACTACCTGAGCCTCAACGGCAAGTGGAAATTCCACTGGGTGAGAGATGCCGACAATCGGCCTGAGGGCTTCCACGCCGTGGCGTACGACGACAAAGGATGGGGCGAGATGAGCGTCCCTGGCCTGTGGCAGCTCAACGGCTACGGCGACCCTCAATACGTCAACATCGGCTACGCGTGGCGCGACCAATTCGCCTCGGCCCCGCCACGCGTCCCGACTTGCGGCAACAACGTCGGGTCGTATAGGAAAGAGGTCGTGCTGCCCGACGGCTGGCGCGGCAAAGACGTGATAGCCCACTTCGGCTCGGCAACGTCGAACCTCTACTTGTGGGTGAACGGCAGTTTCGTCGGCTATAGCGAAGACAGCAAAATTGAGGCAGAATTTGACGTGACGAAATACCTAAAGCCCGGCAAAAACCTCATAGCCTTCCAAATCTTCCGCTGGTGCGACGGCACGTATCTCGAAGACCAGGACTTCTTCCGCCTCGCCGGCATTGGGCGCGACTGCTACCTCTACGCCCGAAACAAGAAACGAATCGACGACATACGCCTCACTCCCGACCTCGACGCCAACTATGCCGACGGGACGCTGGCCTACGAGATTGACGTGCGCGGCGGGGGCGACATCGAGCTGCGCCTAACCGCCCCCGACGGGAAAGAGGTGGCAAGCGCCCGCGCCACGGGCGGCGGCACGAAACGGGGGACGCTGAAAGTCCCCAACCCCGCCAAATGGACAGCCGAGACGCCCAACCTCTACACCCTCACCGCCAGCTTGAGCGACGGCAAGAACGGAAGTGAGGTGATACGCCAGCGCGTGGGATTCCGCAAGATAGAGCTGCGCGACGGGCAAGTGCTGATCAACGGCAAGGCCGTCCTCTTCAAGGGCGTCAACCGCCACGAGATGGACCCCGACTGCGGCTACATAATGACCCGCGAACGCATGGTGGCGGACATCCGCCTCATGAAAGAGCTGAATTTCAACGCCGTCAGGACGTGCCACTATCCCGACGCCGCGGAGTGGTACGACCTGTGCGACGAGTACGGCCTCTACGTGGTGGCCGAAGCCAACATCGAGAGCCACGGCATGGGCTACGGCGACGCCACACTTGCCCGGCGCGAGGACTACGCCCAAGCCCACCTGGAGCGCAACAGGCGCAACGTGGGACGAAGCCGGAACCACCCCTCGGTCATATTCTGGAGCCTCGGCAACGAGGCTGGCTTCGGACCCAACTTCGAGGCGGCGTACCGATGGGTCAAGGGCGCGGATCCGTCGAGGGCATGCCAATATGAGCAGGCCAACGGCAACGACTTCACTGACGTCTTCTGCCCAATGTACTACGACTACGCCGATTGCGAGAAATACGCGAAGGGCAACCCGTCGAAACCTCTCATCCAGTGCGAATACGCCCACGCCATGGGCAACTCGCTCGGCGGCTTCAGGGAGTATTGGGACCTTATCCGC
>JAFPDB010000251.1 GCA_017390085.1 Bacteroidales bacterium
ATCCATACGTCCTTCAATCAGACGGTCGTCGTCACGGGACGTCTCAGCAGCTCAAACCCCAATCTACAGAGTATCCCCGTCCGCGACGAGGATGGACGCCGAGTAAGGGAGTGTTTCGTGCCGAAGCCTGGTTGCAAGATCCTCTCAGCCGACTATTCGCAGGTGGAATTGCGCATCATGGCACATTTCAGCCAAGACCAGCACCTCCTTTCAGCTTTCCGCAACGGAGAGGATGTCCATACCGCCACGGCGGCAAAGGTCTTCGGCTGCGACGTGGCCGACGTGACGCCAGATATGAGACGAAAGGCCAAGACCGCCAATTTCGGCATCATCTACGGCATTTCGCCATTCGGGCTGGCAGAGAGGCTCGACATATCCCGACGTGAGGCCAAGGAGATTATCGAGGGCTATTTCGATAAGTTCCCGGGCGTTAAGGCCTATATGGACAACTGTATCAAAGAGGCGCAACAGACAGGCGTCGTCAAGACGCTTTTCGGAAGGCGCCGCTATCTGCCAGACATCAATTCCCGCAACCAGACCGTCCGCGGCATGGCCGAGCGCAACGCCATCAACGCGCCTATTCAAGGCACGGCGGCAGACATAATCAAGGTCGCAATGGTGGCCGTCCACGACGAGATTATCGCCCGAGGGCTCCAATCGCGAATGATTCTCCAAGTCCACGACGAGTTAGTTCTCGAGGTGCCAGACGATGAGCTGGAGGCCGTTTCGCAGCTTGTCAAGCAGAAGATGGAGAACGCCTGCCAACTCTCCGTCCCACTGACGGTCGAGGTCGGCGTCGGCGACAATTGGCTACAAGCGCATTAGAACACCCTTTTTGACTACTTTTGACACGTCATTCCCTCTAAAATTCTTTTCTACTTTCCCTGTGAACAACAACGGCATGCATTCCAAGGGCTTCACGCCCCCGCAAAAAAATAAACACTACCACCCAGCCAACGGTATGCTCGACCGGGCTTCGGCTTCCGTCGAGAGGGTCGTCCTCTTTTCTGTCCGTACGCCGGACACTTCACTCCAGCAGGCAAGAGATTATCTCGACGAGCTGGCTTTCCTCGCCATGACGGCGGGAGCCGAGACTGTCGGACGTTTCACGCAAAACCTCCCAATGCCCGATTCGCGCACCTATATCGGCACGGGCAAGATTCAGGAGATTAAGGCTTTCGTCGAGGAGAATGAGGTCGAGACCGCCATTTGCGACGACGAGCTAAGCCCCTCGCAGCAGAAGAATCTTGAGGAGGGGCTCGGCATCGCCGTCCTCGACCGCACGTCACTCATTCTCGACATCTTCGCCAGCAGGGCGCGCACAGCCTACGCCAAGACCCAAGTCGAACTCGCTCAGTACCAATACCTTCTCCCCCGACTCACACGCCTCTGGACCCACCTCGAGAGGCAAAAGGGTGGCATCGGCATGAGAGGCCCGGGCGAGAAGCAGATCGAGACCGACAGGCGTATTGTCCTCGACCGCATTTCGCTCCTCAAGGAGGAGCTCCGACATATCGACAGACAGATGACGACACAACGCCAAAACCGCGGCAAGCTCGTACGAGTCGCGCTCGTCGGCTACACCAATGTCGGAAAGAGCACGCTCATGAACGCGCTCGCCAAAACCGAGGTCTTCGCCGAGAATAAGCTTTTCGCCACTCTCGACACCACCGTCCGAAAGGTCGTCGTCGGCAATATCCCCTTCCTGCTCGCCGACACCGTCGGCTTCATCCGAAAGTTGCCAACTTTCCTTGTCGAGAGTTTCAAGTCCACACTCGACGAGGTCCGAGAGGCCGACATCCTTCTCCACGTCGTAGACATCTCACACCCGGCTTTCGAGGCACAAATCTCCACCGTCGACCAGACGCTCCGTGATCTCAATTGTGCCGACAAGACGCAAATCGTCGTTTTCAACAAGGTCGACGCTTTCACATATACACCTAAGGATGAAGACGATCTCACACCGGCGTCCCGTGAGAATGTCTCGCTCGACGATCTCAAGAAGACATGGATGGCCAGCCAACGCAATTGCGTATTCATCTCCGCGAGAGTCAAGACCAATTTCGACGAGCTGCGCAATGTCGTCTACGCTCAGGTCCGTAAGGTCCACACGCAACGTTTCCCCTACAACGATTTCCTCTACGACGACCTCCCGGCTTCCGAGTAATTTTTCTCCCACTATGCCGCGTTGTGACACATCGAGCCACTACCTTTGTATCGTCACCAAAAGATGACACCCTCTTCTTTTTCATTAACCGACAAAAACTCACTCAGATATGGCAGAAAACTCTGACGAGCTCAAGGCAAAAAAACTCGCTGCCCTAAAGCTCACAATGGACAAGATCGACAAGGCCTACGGCAAGGGCGCCATCATGCGCATGGGAGACCGTCAAGTCGAGAAGGTCCCCGTAATTTCCACAGGCTCGCTCGGACTCGACATGGCTCTCGGAGTCGGTGGCTACCCGAGAGGCCGAATCGTCGAGATTTTCGGCCCAGAGTCTTCAGGTAAGACGACGCTCGCCATCCACGCCATAGCCGAGGCCCAGAAGGGGGGCGGTATCGCCGCCTTCATCGACGCCGAGCACGCTTTCGACCCCGCCTACGCCGAGAAACTCGGGGTCGACATGAACTCACTCTACATGAGCCAGCCCGACAACGGCGAACAGGCACTCGAGATTGCCGAGCAGCTCATCCGCTCTTCCGCAATCGACATCATCGTCGTCGACTCCGTCGCCGCGCTCACTCCGAAAGCCGAGATTGAGGGCGAGATGGGAGAGGCAAAGATGGGTCTCCACGCCCGACTCATGAGCCAGGCCCTCCGCAAACTCACCGGAGCGCTCTCCAAGACCAACACCACCTGCATCTTCATCAATCAGCTTCGCGAGAAGATCGGAGTCATGTTCGGAAACCCCGAGACAACCACAGGTGGCAACGCCCTCAAGTTCTACGCCTCCATCCGAATCGACGTCCGAAAGGTCAGCCCCATCAAGACCGGCGACGAGGTCCTCGGCTCGCTCACACGCGCCAAGGTCGTCAAAAACAAGGTCGCGCCGCCATTCCGCAAGACTGAGTTCGAGATACGTTTCGGCGAGGGCATTTCCAAAGTCGGAGAAATTCTCGACCTCGCCACCAATCTCGACATCGTCAAGAAAAGCGGCTCCTGGTTCAGCTACGGAGGAGCAAAACTCGCACAAGGCAGAGAGGGCGCGCTGCGAATCCTCAAAGACAATCCCGAGCTGCAAGACGAGATTGAGGCTAAGCTCCGCGCGGCCTTCCTCCAAGGACAAGAACCCGA
Source organism: Bacteroidales bacterium (assembly GCA_017390085.1). Taxonomy (GTDB): domain Bacteria; phylum Bacteroidota; class Bacteroidia; order Bacteroidales; family Marinilabiliaceae; genus W3P20-009. The sequence continues at coordinate 3,296 of JAFPDB010000251.1, forward strand.
GGGTTCCATCGCCGACCCCGAGTCCGATCCCGAGGAGGAGATTGAGCCAGACCTCTCCGAGTAACCACACTCTCCCATACTCCCACACCCCAAAAGGGCCGACAACTGCATAAGTGCCGGCCCTTACCTTTTATATACGAGCCCCCACGTTGTCATGCCTCCAGTTCCAAAAACAGCTGTCCCTCACATACTTACGCCATATTTGTATTTTCAACAACAAAATTTTCAAGAAATTTCTCTCCAAACTCTTGCTAATCCAAAAAATCCACCTACCTTTGCATTGTCAACAAATCAAAACAACACCGCTTCCACGATGACTACGGCGCCTCTTTGGCAAAAAGCTTAAAACGTCAGCACAATGCCACGAGCGATGCCTCTCACGCAAGGAAGCCCTACATCTACCCTTCACCAATTCAAAGTTGACAAGTTCACTGATTTTTTCAACCAAGCCAAATCAAATGAAGCATTTTTCGCAAATTGAATTGGCTTTCAAACACATCTAATGAAATGGCTGTTTACAAACAAGGAATTCTTGGCCCATTCTCCGGTAAAGTCGGAACTGTTGTTGGCGCTTCTTGGCGCGGTATGCCGTACATTCGCTCCCTTGCTACGAAAGTGGCTAACCCAAAAACTCCCGCCCAGCTCGATGTCCGAAACCGACTCAGCGAGACCTCCAAAGCCCTCCGACCCTTCATCGACACCATCCGACACGGGTTCGTCGCCGCAGGTGTCGCCGCAGGATGGCCACAGGCCGTCAAGGTCAACCGCGAACTGACCCTCAAAGGTGACGATGAACTCTACCACCTCAAGCCAGAGGACATAATCCTTTCCCAAGGTGCCGCTGATTTCCAAGCCTCCGCCTCCTACGCTTCCGGCAGCCTCTCTCTCGAGTGGTCTTCCCCGTCTTCCACCGACGAGCTCTACGACGCCAGGGTCTATCTCGCCGTCTTCAATGAGGCCAATTCCAAGGCCGTCAATTTCTCGGCCGACATCTCTGCCGGCGAGGTGGCCATCGGGGTCAACGCCATCCTGACGGGTACCCAGCAAGATGCGCTCCACCTCTACTACTTCGCCGCCACGTCCGAACTCTCTTCAGTCTCTGTCCATCAGAAACTAAGCTAAACCGTCCGCTGTGGGGCGGGGGTCGAGGCCTCCCCCCGCCCCACTTTTTCCTCACAATTCTTCACCAATCAAACACAAAAACACATCTTCATGATAACCTTCCATCTCTCCCGACAAGAGAACACCGAGTCATACTGCATGGGTCGTCTCTTCGTACTAGTACCCGATTCCGAGCCGCGTCTGCTCTGCGATACCCTCGAGCCGCCATCGCGCCCTTTCGGCTCCGCCGTCAAAGGAAAGACCGCCGTCCCCGCAGGCTCCTACGACCTCGATCTCACGCTCAGCCCCAAGTTCGGCAGACAGTTGCCAATCCTTGTCGGTGTCCCCGCCATGTCTGGAGTCCGCATCCACAGGGGCAACACCGCCGCCGACACCGCCGGCTGCATCCTCCCCGGACGCTATGTCGCCCCTGGCCGTCTCGTCGAGAGCACACCTGCCGAGATTCGCATCGTCCAGATGCTCCTCAATGACCCCGACGCCGTCATCAACATCTCCGACGATTTCCTCGAGACCTCACTCCCTGCCGACGACGATCTCGCCACGCCCCTCAGGCCTTTCGCCGCGTCGCTTCCGATTCGCCGTCTCGTCCCCGACCATGTCTGGGCCACCCTCGCAGCCTGACGTCCCACGGCTTTTTCTCCCAACACCGCGTACCAATCTCGTCACCTCCGAGGTCCGTACGCGGTTCTCTTCCCCCCTTAGCCCTCTAAAGTCTACCATGTTCCGTATATTCGCGCCGTTCCCGCGCCACTCATGCCATGCCAACCCCCGTCACGACTCTCCATAACGGAATCAAGCTCGTACACATCCACGCCGCAGGCCCCGTCTGCCGATGCGGCCTCATCATCAACGCCGGCTCGCGCGACGAGCGCGACGACGAGCACGGTCTCGCCCATTTCGTCGAGCACACCATCTTCAAAGGTACTGCCAGACGTTCCGCCCACGAGATTCTCAACCGGCTCGATTCTGTCGGAGGCGAGCTCAACGCATACACCACAAAAGACGAGACCGCCATCCACGCCGCTTTCCTCGAGAACGACCTCCGAAGGGCGGCCGACATCATCGCCGACATGGCTTTCAATTCCACTTTCCCCGCTCGCGAACTCGACAAGGAGAGGGAGGTCATCATCGACGAGATTACGAGCTACGAGGATTCACCGGCAGAGCTCATTTTCGACGATTTCGAGGACCTCGCTTTCGAGGGGTCACCTCTCGGCCACAATATCCTCGGCTCTCCGCAGAGCGTAGCGTCCTTCTCGGCCGACGACGCCCGACGTTTCGTCTCACGCACTCACGCCACCGACCAGATGTCTTTCGTCTATGTCGGCCCGCATAAGCCCGAGGTTGTGGCTCGGGTAGTAGAGGCCGCGTTCCGAGATGCTCCCGCAAGGCCTTCCCGCGAGGCTCGAACCCCCGCCCGCTCTTTCGCGCGTTTCGACACCAGGTCCGACAGGCAGACAAGCCAGGCGCACGTCGTCCTCGGTTGCCAAGCCCCCGACAGCTTCGCGCCAGACCGTGTCGAGATGAATGTCCTGGCCAATATTCTCGGAGGCCCCTCCATGAATTCTCGACTCAGCGTCGCGCTCCGCGAGCGTAATGGCATAGCATACAATGTCGAGACCAGCTACACCTCTTTCGACGACATCGGGCTTTTCACCATCTATTTCGGCACCGACCCCCAAAACATCGACCGATCCATGAGAATCGTCCGACGAGAGGTCGATAAGCTCCGCCAGTCGCCACTCTCACAGCCTGCGTTCCAAAGGGTCATACGACAATACGTCAACCAGACACTCATGTCGGCCGACGATTCCGAAAGCCTCATGTTGGCCGCCGGACGTTCCGCAAATCTCTACGGCGACGTCCTCTCGCTCTACGAGATAGCGGAGCTCATCCGAGAGAGGGTCACACCCGACTCTCTCCTCGACGCCGCACGTCGCTATCTCGATCCCGATACCCTCTCCAGGCTCATATATTGCTGATTTGCCATGCCACAGTTCGGTTCAATCGAGATGGAACGATACCTCCTCGAACACTCATCGCCCGAGGACCCGCTCCTCCATGAACTCGACAGGATCACCCATCTCCGGACCATTCAACCCCGAATGGTCTCCGGACACCTCCAAGGCTCGTTCCTCAAAATGCTTGTACGCATGGCGCGCCCCAATCTCCTCCTCGAGGTCGGCACTTTCACAGGCTATTCGGCGCTATCCATGGCTGCCGCGTTACCATCGCCCCAGGCCCGACTCCACACTGTTGAGATTAACGACGAGCTCGAGCCTCTTATCCGATCTTTTTTCGACCGCTCTCCTTTCAACCGGCAGATCGTCCTGCATATTGGCTCGCTCAACAATGCGCTCGACCAGATTCCCGGACTCTTCGATTTCGTCTTCATCGATGCCGACAAGAGGGAGTACATCGACTACTACGAGGCCATCCTCCCGCGAGTCCGACAGGGTGGCTTCATCTTGGCCGACAATGTCTTATGGGACGGTCACGTGCTCCAAGACCCAAAGCCCTCCGACCACCATACCCGCGCCGTCAAGGCTTTCAACGATCACGTGGCAGCAGACTCCCGTGTCGAGAAAGTCATCATCCCGATCAGGGATGGACTCACACTCATGATGAAGAGGTGACACTCCCATTCTCCAATTGCAAATGCAGCCCTCTTTTGCTAAATTAGCTCCCTGATTATCAGAAGATACTAAGACAAAACCTTCACCAAATGAAGCCCGAGTATAAGCCCTACGTCATTGGGTTCTGGTCCATCTACGGCGCCATCGTCCTTGCTGTCGTCATCTTTTTCCTGCTCCTCTCGCAAGGCGTCTTAGGCTATATGCCTTCCTTTGCCGAACTCGAGAACCCTAAGAGCAATATCGCGACCGAGGTCATCTCGGCCGACGGCAAACCCATCGGACGGTTCTATGTCGAGAACCGTAGCTTCGTCGATTTCGAGAACATCTCGCCACACCTCGTCAAGGCGCTCGTCGCCACTGAGGACGAACGCTTCTACGAACACTCGGGAATCGACACCCGAAGCCTTTTCCGTGTCTTCTTCAAGACGGTCATCATGCACCAGAAGAACTCCGGCGGAGGCAGCACCATCACGCAGCAACTCGCCAAAATGCTCTTCCACGACCAGGCCGCCAGCTTCTCCGAGCGTTTCATCCAGAAGCTCAACGAGTGGGTCATCGCCGTCAAGCTCGAGCGAAGCTACACCAAGAATGAGATCATGACCATGTACCTCAATAAGGTCGGCTACGTCTACGACGCCTTCGGCATCGAGAGCGCCGCCTACACTTTCTTCGGGGTCAAGGCCAAGGACCTCAAAATCGAGCAAGCTGCCGTCCTCGTCGGAATGCTCAAAAACCCCGCGCTCTACAACCCGCTACGAAGAAACGAGCTCGTCAAGCAACGACGAAACACTGTCTTCCAGCAGATGCTCAAGCAACGCTACATCTCCACATCGCAATGCGACTCCCTCTCCGCACTCCCTGTCGACATGTCCAGCTTCCGACGTCCTGACCACAAAGACGGCTCCGCGCCATATTTCCGCGAGTTCCTCCGCACGCAGCTCACAGCGCGTAAGCCCGTACGCTCCGCCTACGCGTCATGGCAAAGCCAGGAGTTCCGAGACGACAGCATACAGTGGGCCACCAATCCTCTCTACGGCTGGATTGAGAAAAACCCAAAGGCCGACGGCTCGCCCTACGACATCTATCGCGACGGACTCAAGATTTTCACCACAATCGACAGCCGTATGCAGAACTATGCCGAGGCAGCCGTATTCGAGCATATCGGACACAACCTCCAGCCACAGTTCTTCGCCGGCAAGAAAGGCAGCAAGTTCGCACCCTATTCCAACGACATCACGCAAGAACAGTTCGATGCCATGATCGGACGAGCGCTCCGCCAGTCCGAGCGATGGAGGCTGCTAAAGGTCTCCGGGCTAAAGGACGATGAAATCATGAAGGCCATGAAGCAAAAGGTCGAGACCAGGGTCTTCGATTGGAATTCCAACGCTCCCGACCTCGGACGCGCCTATGCTGCGGTAGACTCTCTCGGACGTTCCTTCCACATGACCGCCATCTCCAAGAACGAAAACAATTATCCGGTCTTAGACTTCTACAATGAAACCACCGTGGATGC